>NZ_JACHFN010000008.1 GCF_014201885.1 Deinococcus budaensis
GCCCCCGACGTGCGGGGGCGGGAGATGATCCTGCGCATCCACGCGCGCAAGAAGCCGCTGGACCCCACCGTGAACCTCGGGGTGATCGCGCGGCGCACAGCGGGGATGGTGGGGGCGGACCTGGAGAACCTGCTGAACGAGGCCGCGCTGGGCGCGGCCCGCTCGGGGCGCAACCGCATCGTGATGCGGGACGTGGAGGAGGCCAGAGACCGGGTGCTGATGGGACCCGAACGAAGAAGCCTGGTGGTGCGGGAGGCCGACCGCAAGGTCACCGCCTACCACGAGGTCGGCCATGCGCTGGCCGCTCAACTCCTCCCCCATGCCGACAAGGCGCACAAGCTGACCATCGTGCCGCGCGGGCGCTCGCTGGGGTCGGCGCTGTACACGCCTGAAGACCGGATGCACCACACGCGGGCCGCGCTGCTCGACCGCATCTGCGTGGCGCTGGCCGGGCACGCCGCCGAGGAGGTGGCCTACGGCGAGGTCACAACGGGCGCGGCGAACGACTTTCAGCAGGCGACGGGCCTCGCCCGGCGGATGGTCACCGAATGGGGCATGAGCGACGTGGGGCAGCTTGCGCTGGCGCAGGAGAGCGCGGGGTACCTGGGCTACGGGCCGCAGCAGGGCAGCTACAGCGACCACACCGCTGAGCGCATCGACGCCGAACTCGCCCGCATCCTCAACGGGCAGTACGAGCGGGCAGTGGCGCTGCTGGGTGAGCACGCCCACGTCCTGCACCGCCTGACCGACGCGCTGATGGTCCGCGAGTCGCTCAGCGGTGAGGACGTGCAGACCGTGCTGGCGGGCGGCACCCTGGAAGACCCCGCGCCTCCCCCGCGCGACGACGAGGGTCCCAGCGCCCAGCCGGGCCTGACGCCCACGCCCGCGTAGGGCTTGCCTGAACCCTTGCCCAGGTCGCGGCCCATCTTGCGGGCCGCCGCGCCGCCTACCGTGGAGACCATGACGCGCCCGTCCAGATGGCTCACTGTCAGCCTGCTCGCCGCTGCCCTGCTTCCTGCGGGCGCGGCGGCCCAGGACACCCTCTCGCCGTCCCCCACAGCCCCCCCGCTGCCGCCCACCACCCAGGCGGCCCCCGCTGCCGCGCCGGGCGTGCGGGTCTGGACCCAGGTCAGCTCGGGCCTGCTGGCGGGCCGGTCGGCGGGGGGAGTGCGGGTCTGGCAGGGCGTGCCCTACGCCGCCGCGCCGGTGGGCGAGCGCCGCTGGAAGGCGCCGCAGCCC
Source organism: Deinococcus budaensis (assembly GCF_014201885.1). Taxonomy (NCBI): domain Bacteria; kingdom Thermotogati; phylum Deinococcota; class Deinococci; order Deinococcales; family Deinococcaceae; genus Deinococcus; species Deinococcus budaensis. Next base: position 1,240 of record NZ_JACHFN010000008.1, read on the forward strand.
GCGCCCCTGTGGGTCGGGGAGCGCGACGCCGCGCAGCCGGGCAACGTCTGCGTGCAGCCGCGCCCCGGCGGCGGCCTGCGCGGCCATGAGGACTGCCTCTTTCTGAACGTCTACGCGCCGGACGGCGCCACCCGCGCGCCCGTGATGGTCTGGATCCACGGCGGGTCTTTCCGCAGCGGGGCGGGCAGCGACTACGACGGCCGCCTGCTGGCCCGCGAGCGCGGGGTGGTCGTGGTCACGCTGAACTACCGCCTGGGGCCGCTGGGTTTCCTGGCCGCGCCGGGGTTGCTGGAAGGCCGCACGGTGGGCAACTACGGGTTGCTGGATCAGCAGGCGGCGCTGCGCTGGGTGCGGGCCAACGCCGCCGCCTTCGGGGGCGACCCCGCCAACGTCACCGTGTTCGGCGAGTCGGCGGGCGGCATGAGCGTGTGCGCGCAGCTCGCCTCGCCGGGGGCGGCGGGCCTTTTCGACAAGGCGATCCTCCAGAGCGGTCCCTGCACCCCCGAGATCAACACGGTTCCGGTGGCCGACGCGCTGAATACGGGGCGCGAGTACGCCCGCGTGCTGGGCTGCCCCGAGGGAGACGCCGCCTGCCTGCGCGCCGTGCCCGCCGAGCGCCTGCTCGCCACGCCCGTGCCTGGCCGCCGCGCCCCCGGCGCCGTGGCCCTGCCCCCGGTCTACGGCGACGCCGTGGTGCCGCGCGCCCCCGCCGAGGCCTTTCGCAGCGGCGAGGTCCACCGGGTGCCTCTGCTGATCGGCAGCAACCTGGACGAGGGCACGCTGTTCGCGGCGCCGCTGGGCGCGGGCGGACGCGACCTGCCGCTGTGGCAGTACTGGGGTCTGGTGGCGGTGCTGGAACGCTGGAACGCGCCCCGGGTGCTGGCCGCCTACCCCGCGCGCGAGTACCCCACCGTGGGCCTGGCCGCCGCCGCGCTGGTCACCGACGGGCTGTTCGCCTGCCCGGTGAACGACCTTTCGCGCGACCTCGCCCGGGTGACGCCCGTGTACGCCTACGAGTTCCGTGACCGCGAGGCGCCCCTGGAGCTGAACCCCTCGGGAACCATTCCCCGTTACGGCGCCACCCACGCCGCCGAGATCATCAGCGTGTTCGGCACCCGGCTGGAGAAGTTCGCCGACCCCGCCCGCTTCACGCCCGCCCAGGCCGAGCTGGCCCGCACCATGCGCGCCTACTGGACCAACTTCGCCCGGAGCGGGAACCCCAACGCGGCGGGCCTGCCGGGGTGGCGTCCCCTCGACCCCGCGCGCGGCAACGTGCTGGCGCTGGAACCGGGCCGGGTCGCGGAGTTCATCTCCTTCCGGCAGGAGCACCGCTGCGACCTGTGGAGCCGCTGAGTGACGCTGGCCGCCCGGCTGACGCTGCTGGCGCTGGGGGCCGCCCTGCTGGGGTTCACCTGGTGGCAACGGCGCGACCCGCTCGACCTGGGGGTGGTCGCGGCGGGTCTGCTGGGACTGGCCCTGCTGATGCCCCCGGTTCTGCGGGGAGACGCGCGCGGCGGTCTGGCCCCGCGCGTCCTCGTCGCGCTGCTGGGCGGCGCGGCCGTGTTCGGCGTGCGCGATCCGGGGTCGGCGCTGGGCTTCGCGGCGGTGCTGCTGGGCACGCAACTGCTGTTGCGGCGGCTCGTGGGGCCGCGCTGAGTCCCGGCGGGACGCTGCTCAGCCGCGCGTGGAGGCCGTTTCCTGCTGCGGTACCGCGCACTCGTCGCCCTCGCAGCCCTCAGCGGGTGTCCCGCTGCCCAGCAGGGTCAGCGGCGCCGGGTGGGTTTCCTGCCACAGCTGCGCCAGCGCCCCGCGCAGCACCTCGGGCGACTGGGCGCCGCTCACGCCGTACTTGCCGCCCAGCACGAAGAAGGGCACACCGCTGATCCCGAGCGCCTGGGCCTGCGCCTCGTCCTGCCGCACGGCCTGGGCATACTCGCCACTGGCCAGCGCCGTCCGCACCTCCCCGGCGTCCAGCCCGACCTCTGAGGCCAGCCGCACCAGCGTCTCCGGGTCGCCTAGGAACTCGCCCTCCACGAAAAAGGCGCGCAGCAGCCGTTCTTTCAGCTGGTCCTGAAGGCCCCGCCCGGCCGCGAGGTGGATCACCTGATGGGCCTGAAAGGTGTTGGTGGGCTGGAGGCGCTCGAAGTGGTAGTCCAGCCCCTCGCCCGCCGCCGTCACGGTCATCGAGTCGAGCATCTGCTGCGCCCCGGCCTCACCGCCGCCGTACTTGCGCGCCAGGATGCTGCGCATGGACCCTCCCGGCTGCGCGGGGGCCGACGGGTCCAGTTCGAAGGAATGCCAGACGACCTCGACCTGATCGCGCTGGGGAAAGCCCGCCAGCGCCGCCTCGAAACGCCGTTTGCCCACATAGCACCAGGGGCAGGCGATGTCCGACCAGATGTCCACACGCAGCTTTTCGGGAGAGGAGGGAGGAAAAAGGGTCATGCAACCATTCTGATGCACTTTAAAAAACAAAGCAAGGAACTGGCGCACGATCTGGCCTGACCGCCGCCTCCATCCGGGACCGGACGCGCGGGAAGGCAGAGGCGAGAGGGAGACGATAGAGGCGGGCACGCCGAGCCGCATGTCGCCACGCAGCGCCTGAGAAACCGCTCCTATTCCTGGCGCCCGGCCCGCGTCTACACTCCCCCCATGACCTCCAACCCTGTTCCAGCTCCCTTCGTGAAGCCCAGCGACGACGAACTGCGCCAGCGGCTCACGCCCGGGCAGTATCGGGTGACCCAGCAGGAGGGCACCGAGCGCGCCTTTACCGGCGAGTACTGGGACCACACCGAACCGGGCATCTATGTGGACGTGGTGTCGGGCGAACCCCTCTTCAGCTCGCTCGACAAGTACGACGCGGGCTGCGGCTGGCCCAGCTTCACCCGCCCGATTCCCAGCGCCGTCCTTACCGAGAACACCGACTACAAGATCGGATACGCCCGCACCGAGGTGCGCTCGGGGCTGGCCGACTCGCACCTCGGGCACGTCTTCCCGGACGGCCCGCAGGAGCACGGCGGCCTGCGCTACTGCATCAACTCGGCGGCGCTGCGCTTCGTGCCCCTGAGCGAGCTGGAGGCCCAGGGGTACGCGGAATACTCGCGCCTGTTCCAGAAATAGGCCGAACAGGAGAGCGGGCCGCGTGGATACCCTTCACGCGGCCCGCTCCCTGGAGGGGCGGCGCTCAGCTTTCGGTGATCCCGGAGCGCGGCCCTCCGTCCTCGGCCCCGGTGGTGTCCATGCCCGCCTCGCTGTTGCCAGGCGTGCCGGTGCTGCCCGCGCCGCCCGCGCTGGTCTTGCCCGTCTCCTTTTCGTGCTCCTGGCGCTGGGCGTAGGCGTCCTGCATCCGCTCGGCCTCGTTCCTGTCGTCGGTCATGGCCTGAGGGTAGGGGAGACGGAGCCAGCGCGGGTGTGCCGCCTCTCAAGCGTGCCTTGACCGAGGGAGCGCCCGCTGGACCCGGCGGCGGGAGGCCCGCGAAAATAAACTCCTCACAAAGAAATGTCGATCTGGATGAACGGCAGTTCACATGCTGGGTGCCTACGCTGGCCGGGAAGCACAAAGGCACCACCGCTGGGATTTCCAGACCATCGCCGCACCACGGGATGCACGACTGCACTGCACGACTGGGGAGGGTACACATGAGGATTCTTGGACGCCGGACCGTATTGACCGCCGCTTTGCTGCTGGGCCTGGGCATGGCCGCTGCCCAAACGCAGCCGCCCGCTGCACCGCCCGCGACCCCTGCGCCTGCACCCGCTCCCGCCCCGGCGCCCACACCCGCGCCTGCGCCCGCGCAGCCTGCGACGCCCGCTCCTGCCACGCCGGCCCCGGCGACCCCGGCTCCCGCGACGGAACAGGCTCCGAGCGCCTCCGAGGAAACGACCCTGACCATCGCCTCGGTCGCGGTGACGCTGCCCGCGCTTCCCGACGCCACGCTGGTCCGCAGCTTCAACACGGTTCTGGGCGCCGGAGCGGTCTACCGCGGCTCGGTGACCGGCGCCGCCGATCAGATCGCCCAGGCTTTCGTGGAAGCCGGATTCACGGCGGTGGACGCTCCTAGCACGGCCACCGAGGAAGCCGCCGCAGGCACGACCGACACGGCGGCCGCGACCACGACGACCGACGCGGCGGCGGCTCCGGCCGCAGGGACGGCGACGACCGACACGGCCGCCACCGGGACAGCGGCCACCGGGACGGCGACCACAGACACGGCGGCCACACCTGCCGCCGGAACGGCCACGACCGACACGGCCGCGACCACGGGCACCCCTGCGGCGGCGGGCACCGGCACGGCTGCGACCGGCGGCGGACTGGCCGACCTGCCCGAAGGCGTGGTCCGGACCTTCGAGCGCGGCGGCCAACGCTTCGAGCTGCGGGTTTACGAGCGCGGCGGCTTCACGGTGGTCGTGGTGTCGCAGATCGGCGGCACGGCGGCCCCTGCGGCTCCCGCCAACTGAGCTTCAGAACAGGGAGGGGCGGACGCCACGTGCGGTCCGCCCCTCGCCTTTGTTGTTTGTCCAACCCATCCCGCCCAATCCCACCATCTGGAGCTGCGGCATGTGCCCAGGCATGAGCTTGAGCAGGTGCCCACCTGGTGTCGCCCCCCTCCTTTACTTCTGGGAGTGTTAGCCTTTCTCTAGGAGGTAATCGTGGCGGCACAAATGCACATCGGCCTCGCCGAGCTGTTGCGGCAGCACGACATCAGCCAGAAGCAACTGGCCGAGGCTGCCGGAATGCGCCCTGCGACGGTCAACGCCATCTTTCACGGGCGCGTCGAACGGGTGGAGATCGGCACGCTCGTGGACCTCGTGACGGGCTTGCGGCGCCTAGGTGTCAAGGCCGATGTGGGCGACATTTTGCAGGTTGTGGACAGGCCGAACGAAGCGGAGCAGGCCGCCCGCGAACGCGCCCTGCGACTCCTAGAGGGCGAACCCTGGGGCCTGAAACCGAAGGGCGTGGCCGAGCCTGTTCCCGTGAGCGGTCCTCCCATCGAGGACCTGTTACCTGACCTCCTGGGACCCTCGCATTGAGCCTGCTCTATCTGGACACCCTGCGGGCCTACGACGCCGTTCACCTTGCCGCCGCTCAGGCCGTCTCCCCGCTCGGCGTGCAGTTCATGACCTTCGACCTGAAGTTGCGAGCCGTCGCCGAACAGGTCATGCCTGGGCAGGTGTGGCAGCCGTAGCTGTTCTCCCATCCCACCCCATTGTCCGTCGCTGCGGCTCGCGCTGAGGCGAGAAGGAACAGGAGAGGGAGGAACGCGCCCCCGGAATCAGGCTTCCGGCAACTCCTCCAGATCGGACAAGTCTTTGTGCCTCCCCGCTGCCCGCTTGTTCGCGCGCAGGTCGGCCAGAGAAATCAGCGGCACGTCCAGCCCTTCCAGCCGCCACGTCACCCGGTTCCGCCACGCCTGCTCGAAAGTCACGCCGCTGATCTCGTTCATCAGCTCCAGCATCATCGGCTTGACGCCCATGCGGATGATCACGTTCGGTGTGTTCAGTTCGGACGCTTCGACTGGAAGGGCAAACTCCGTCAGGGCCGCCGCGAGCCGCCCCGTGTTCTCTTCGCCCAGCCCATAGAAGATGTCGAGGTCGCCCGTGTATCGGGGGAAGCCGTGGGCGCCCACCGCGTACCCGCCCACCAGCAGGTACTCAACCCCGTGGGCGCTGAGCAATCTCAAAAATTCGCTGAAATCTGGGGGCAACTCCACCGGGATACCTCTGGGCACGCAGAAATTCCACCTCGGCCAGCCGCTCCTGCGGGGTCTTGGCCCAGTTCGCTTCCCGGTCGGCGCGTTCGGCCTCCTCGCGGGTCGTGGTTTGGATGGTGCGAACGAACTTCACAGCCTTATTCTCCCATATCCCCACCCCGCCCAATCCCACCGTCTGGAGCTGCGGCCTGTGCTGGGGCGAAAGTAATATGATGCTCATTCCTACTCGCTCTGAAGTCCTTCTTAATTTGATGCGCCTGTTTGAGTTTGGGAGATATTCTTGATTTGGAGGAGGAATGTAAAAAACTTGTTTCGTTGTCATGGCGATTGGAGATCAGAATTATGGGGAGCAGGTTGTGACGGCAGCCGAATTGAAATCGAAATATGATGACCTCATCAGAGAAGCTGTTCTGAAAGCTTACCCAGATGTTGACATAACTCGTGCTGACGAAATTGCAATGCCAGGCTCGATTAGCTCTGATATCGTTGCTAGAATTATCCATTCCGACTTTGTTATTGCTGATGTGACCTACCCAAATCCTAATGTGTTTTACGAGCTTGGATTGCGACATGCCTCCCGTGTCGGGACCATTATCATCAAAGACAGAAGCGGCCCCAGGGTTCCCTTTGACATAGCTCATCTTAGGTATATTGAATATGACAACACTCCAACAGGACTTAAGGAGCTGTCCTCAAGGCTCCGTGATTTTATAACTTATTCTACTAACAATCCTGACAAGCCAGATAATCATTTTCTTGAGTTTGCTAAATACACAAAACATAAGTTTTACGATTTTTCCGATCAAGACCAGACAGATGAACAAGGCGAATTAATGCTTGCCATCTTCAGATCGCCTGACTTAATGAACCTCGTGATGCGTGCCAGTAAAGGCGAAGAGATACCTCAAGAAGAATTCTTTAGGGCCATAGCTTCTGATCCTGAGGCCGCCGGTCCTCTAATAAAGGCTATTGCGAAGGGTGCATTCAATGCACCGCAGAATCAGGCGCAACCTAATAGACAAGCAAGACGCAAAAAGAATTAGTGTTATGTGCTCACCCACTCCTGCAAGCTCCTAACCCCCAACTCCCTCCCCTGCGCCGCTGCTATCGCCCTGGCCGAGTAGGGGCAGGCGCTGTCACCAAGTAAACCAAACCACGAACCTGACCGGATGGCCGTTCGCCTCGTGGGCTTGAGCGAAAGCTTGCCACGCCTGCAAGGTGTCGCTCTCCCCATACCCGTCGTGTGCCGAAGCAGGAAAACGGTCTAACTCGTCGTCGCTTAACCAATTCGCAGCAGGCAGGAGCTGTGAAAGTTCGTCCGTGCCCAACCAAGTTTCGTCGAATGGGCCTTCTTCTGGGTACAGCCTGAAAGACTCCTTGAGCCTCTCGTATACGTCTAGCACGCTTTCGGACAGGTCTTCTGGAAGCCCGCGAGAACCCAACTCCACTTTCGTCACTGCATCCCGAAACCGGCGAGCTGAGCCGATTTCAAAGGTGGCGACGGGCCACCACGAATCGCCTCCCTCATAGCGATATTCGCAGTAGATGTAGGCGACCAGGCTCATCTCAGGTGCTCACCCACTCCTGAAGGCTCTTCACGTTAAGTTCTTTACCCTTCGCCGCCGCTACCGCCCTGGCCGTCCACTCGGCGCCTTCGCGGGTGCTGACGATGGGCTTGCCGCGTTCCAGGGCGGTGCGGAGGAGCGGCGAGGCGGTCACGTCGATGAGGAGGTCGGGCAGTGCGTCGCCTTCCTGCTCGCGGATGACCCGCAGCCCCGCGCCCTCCAGCATGGCGGCCACCTCGTCCAGACCGTCTCCGAGCAGGAGCGCCGTGCCCGACAGCGGCAGGTTGCTCTTGGCCCCGAGCTGGGCGCGGTAGAAGGCGAGGTACGGGTCCGTGTCGATGCCCATGCTCTCGCCCGTGCTCTTCATCTCCGGGCCGAGGACGGGGGGCACGCCCGCGAACTTCAGGAAGGGCAGGTGGACTTCCTTCACCGAGTACATGCCCGGCGTGGGCGTCCCCGTGAAGCCGATCTGCTCCAGCGTCTGCCCCACGGCGATCCGCGCGGCACTCTTGGCGAGCGGGTGGTTCACGGCCTTGGAGACGAAGGGCACGGTGCGGCTGGCCCGCGGGTTGGCCTCCAGGATGTACGCGGTGCCGTCCTTCACCGCCCACTGCACGTTCATCAGTCCCCGCACGCCCAACTCCAGGGCAAGGCGTTCCGTGTCGGCCTTCACGCGCGCGGTCAGTTCGGGCGAGAGGTTCACCGGGGGCAGCACGCACGCGGAGTCGCCCGAGTGGACCCCGGCGGCCTCGACGTGCTCCATGATTCCGGCCACAACTGCCCGCTCGCCGTCGCAGAGGGTGTCCACGTCGAGTTCAAGTGCACCCTCCAGAAACTGGTCGAGCAGGATGCTGGGCTGCCCCTCGACGGCGGCGTACACCTCGTCCAGGTAGGTCGTCAGTTCCTCCATACTCCGCACCGTCCGCATCGCGCGGCCCCCCAGCACGTAGGAGGGCCGGGCCATCAGCGGGAAGCCGAGCTCGGCGGCGAGGCTCACGGCCTCTTGTGGCGTCTCGGCCACCTTGCCCCTGGGCTGCGGCAATCCCAGCCGCTCGCACAGGGCGTTGAAGGAGGCGCGGTCCTCCGCCTCGTGGATCGTCGCCGGGGGGGTGCCAATGATGGGGGCGCCCGCGTCCGCCAGCCGTCTCGCCAGCTTGAGGGGCGTCTGCCCGCCGAGCTGCACGATCACGCCGACGGGCTTCTCGTGCTCGACAATGTTCATCACGTCCTCGAAGGTCAGCGGCTCGAAGTACAGGCGGTCGGCGGTGTCGTAGTCGGTGCTGACCGTCTCCGGGTTGGAGTTGACCATGATCGTCTCGTAACCCGCCTCCTGAAGCGCCCAGACCGCGTGGACGGTCGCGTAGTCGAACTCCACCCCCTGTCCGATGCGGTTGGGGCCGCTCCCCAGGATCACCACCTTGGGCTTGTCGGTCGGCGTCACCTCGTCCTCCCACTCGTAGGTCGAGTAGTGGTAGGGCGTGTACGCCTCGAACTCGGCGGCGCAGGTGTCTACCGTCTTGTAGACCGGCGTGGCTTTGGCGGCCTTGCGAAGCCCGCGCACCTCCAGTTCGCTTAGGCCCACGAGTTCGCCCAGCCGCGCGTCGGAGAAGCCCAGCCGCTTGACCTCGCGCCAGATTTCGTACTTCCAGCCCTGGATGGGGCCGAGGTCCGCGATCTCCTTCTCGGCGTCCACGATTTCCTGAAGCTGCCCCAGGAACCAGCGGTCGATCTTCGTCGCGTCGTGGAGGGCCGCCACCCCTTCGCCCCGCCGCAGCAGTTCCAGCACGGCCTCCAGACGGCGCGGGTTGCCGTACAGCAGGCCGCGCAACTCGTCGTCGGACATGGCGGCAAACGTTCCGCGCACGTCGGCCTCGATGCTCCGCAGCGCCTTCTGCACGCTCTCCTTGAAGGTGCGGCCAATCGCCATGACCTCGCCCACCGAGCGCATCTGGGTGCCCAGCGCGTCGGGGGTGCCGGGGAACTTCTCGAAGGCGAAGCGCGGAATCTTCGTCACCACGTAGTCGATGCTCGGTTCAAACGAGGCAGGCGTGGAGCGGGTGATGTCGTTCGGCAGCTCGTCGAGGTGGTAGCCCACCGCGAGCAGGGCGGCGATCTTGGCGATGGGAAAGCCGGTCGCCTTGCTCGCCAGCGCCGAGGAGCGGCTGACGCGCGGGTTCATCTCGATCACGATGACGCGCCCGTTGCTGGGATCGACCGCGAACTGGATGTTGCTGCCGCCCGTATCCACCCCGATCTCGCGGATGATGGCAAGGGACTGGTCCCGCAGCCGCTGGTACTCCACGTCGCTGAGGGTCTGCGCCGGGGCCACCGTGATCGAGTCCCCGGTGTGCACGCCCATCGGGTCGAAGTTCTCGATGGAGGTGATAATCACCACCGTGTCGGCGTGGTCGCGCATGACCTCCAGCTCGTACTCCTTCCAGCCCAGGATGGATTCCTCGAGGAGGACCGAATGAACGGGCGAGTCGCGCAGGCCGCCCTCGGTGATCTTCAGGAAGTCCTCGTAGGTGTGCGCGATGCCGCCGCCCGTGCCGCCCAGCGTGAAGGAGGGCCGGATGACGATGGGGAGGCCGATCTCCTTCTGGTACTCCACGGCCTCTTCCATGCTGTGAACCATCTTCCCGCGTGCCGTCTCCACGCCGATCTTCTTCATCGCGGCCTGGAACGCCTCACGGTCCTCGCCCTTGTGGATGGCCTCGGCATTCGCGCCGATGAGTTCCACCCCGAACTCGGCGAGGGTGCCGTTGGCGTTGAGGTCCATCGCCAGGTTCAGGGCCGTCTGCCCACCCAGGGTGGGGAGCAGGGCGTCGGGGCGCTCCTTCTCGATGACCTTGCGCACGAACTCGGGCGTCAGCGGCTCCAGGTAGGTCGCGTCGGCGAGATCGGGGTCGGTCATGATCGTCGCCGGGTTGGAGTTCACCAGGACGAGTCGATAGCCTTCTTTTTTCAGCGCCTTCAGCGCCTGCGTGCCCGAATAGTCGAACTCGGCGGCCTGCCCGATCTGGATGGGGCCGCTGCCGAGAATCAGGATGGTCTGGAGGTCAGTGCGCTTGGGCATTCCAGAAAGGGAGTATGGCACGGGGAGGGGAGAGGGGGGGTGAGCGGTGTGTATGAGTATGCAGCCCTGCTCTAGCATCTGCGGAGATGCGTTATCAACCGATCCTCGGCACCCTCGGCTATGTCCTCTCACCCGACCGCCGGGACGTGCTGCTGCTGCACCGTAATACCCGTTCCGGGGACCACCATTTGGGGAAGTATGTCGGTCTGGGCGGCAAGCTGGAGCGTGATGAGGGGGTCACGGACGGGATGCGGCGGGAAATCATGGAGGAAGCGGGCCTCACCGTCACCCGTATGTCCTTGCGCGGCACGATCAACTGGCCTGGCTTCGGGCAGGGTGGGGAAGACTGGCTGGGGTTTATCTTCCTCGTCGAGGCGTTCGAGGGAATCCCGCCTGCCGACAATGCCGAGGGCACCCTGTCCTGGCAGCCCGTCACCAGTCTTCTGAACGGCGAGCTGCCTATCTGGGAGGGAGATAAGCTCTTCCTGCCACTGGTTTTTGACGACGATCCTCGTGCCTTTCACGGGGTCATGCCCTACCAAGACGGACGCCCCGCAGGGTGGGAATACGAGCGGCTTTGAAGGGTATTCGCGCGGCTGGAGCGGATAACCCCTCCCAGTGCAGCGGGCGCCCCTGCCTTCGCGGGATGCGGGCGGGTTCGGGTAAGCGACGTGCTGGAGGGGCTGGGGGCGAGTTAAACTCCACCCATGACCCTCCTCGACCGCATCACGGTGAATCCCTTGCAGTGCGGCGGACGCCCCTGTATCCGGGGGATGCGGATTCGGGTGAGCGACGTGCTGGATCTCCTCGGTACAGGGGTCGGGGTGGATGAAATCTTGAGCGACTACCCGGACCTGGAACGTGAAGACATTTATGCCGCGCTGGTCTGGGCTGCCCGGTACGTTGACCACCCCCGGCTGAGCGCCTGAGCGTGGTTGCTCGGCCCCTCGTCTACTGGATTGACGCGCAGTTGCCTCCCGCCCTGGCACCCTGGTTAACAGCGACATTCGGCGTGGAGGTCTATAGCGTGGCGTACCTCGGCTACCGGGAGGCGGAGGACGAGGTGATCTTTCAGGCGGCGCGGGCGTAGTGGTCGTTTCCAAAGACGCAGATTTTCTTGAACGTTTGGTCCGGCTCGGGCCTCCGCCACAACCCCTCTACGTGACTTGTGGGAACACCAGCAAAGCGCGACTGGTGGAGATTTTCGGTCGAACCTTTGCGGAGGCCCATCGCTTGCTGTCTTCCGGTGAGCCTGTGGTGGAGATCACCGGGTAGGACGGCAGCGTTCAGCGCCTCCCCAGCCCCAGCACCAGCCCCACCGCGATACTCCACATCACCCCCCCGATCAGCACATCCAGCACCCGCCACGCCCGCGCCGAGCGCATCAAAGGGGCGAGGCGGCCCGCGAGCAGGGCCAGCGCGAAAAACCACAGCCACGAGGCAGCGACCGCGCCCCCCAGAAAGGCCAGCCGCGCCCGCTCATCCAGCCCCGCGCTGGCCCCACCGATCAGCACGACGGTGTCCAGCAGCGCGTGGGGATTGAGCAGGCTGAAGGCGGCGGCAGTGGCAATCACAGTGCCCGTGGTCTGCGCGACCTGCCCCTCGGTCTGGAGGGGACCCGGCTGCCGGGCCGCCTGAAAGGAGCGCCAGCCGTACCACAGCAAAAAAGCCGCGCCCATCAGCGTGCCGAGAGTGACGAGCACCGGCGACCGCGCCAGCAGCGCTCCCACCCCCAGCACCCCCAGCGCTGTGAGTCCGGTGTCGCACAGCGAGCAGGCCAGCGCCGCGAGCAGCGCGTGCCGCCGGGTCAGCCCCTGCCGCAGCACAAAGGCGTTTTGCGGGCCGATAGCGACGATCAGGGAGAGGCCCAGTGTCAGGCCGCGCAGAAAGGGAGGCACGGGGGCAGCATGGCAGAGGGCGCGGGGAGCATAAACAAAACCCCAAAGTGGAGGCCGGGGCGGGTCTGTCCGGGCAGGCCCGTGCCGCGTACCATCGGGGCATGAAGAAGACGCTTCTCGGACTGCTGGCGCTGGGCGCCGTCTCCTCGGCGGGGGCCGACTCCTTCGGCGGGCACATCGGCACCACGGCGGGCGTGCACTACCAGACCGACCTGGCGGCGAATTCGGCGGTGCGCTACGGCCTGAACCTCAGCGCCACGCGGCTGTTCCGCGGCGAGTTCGGCATCGGCGGCGAGGTCGCGTACCTGCGCGACGCCACCGGCCAGAACCTCGGCGGCCTGACGCCCTACTACGGCTTCGGCCTGGGCGTGGGCGCGGCGGTGGGGTCGCGCATCGGTGTCTCGGCGTATCCGCACGTGCTGGGCGGCCTGAACTATGCCGTCGCGGGTGGGCCATTCAGCGTGTTCGTGGAGGGCAATGTCGGCCCCACCATCGCGGTGGCGACTTCCGGCACCGGCATCGGCTTTGGCGGCGGCGTGCGCCTGGGCCTGAACTACGAGTTGCGCTGACCCCCTGGCGACCTCGCTGCCCCCGGTCCTCCCTGGCCGGGGGTTTTGCCATCCGGGACGCTCGCCTTGACCCCTTTCCCCCGGCCTGCTAGGCTGCTGCATAGCTATACGATCTTATCGTATATCCATACAGATATGCCCACCCTGACCCCCCGACGCTGACGCCCCGACCTTTTCTCCACGGAAAGAGGCCGGGCGTGTCACGCCGGGGAGTTCCGTGTCGCCCCCACAGGAGAGCACCATGACCCAGACCGACCGCCCCAAGATTGTCCTCGCCTACTCCGGCGGGCTGGATACCTCCATCATCCTCAAGTGGCTGCAAACCGAGCGCGGGTACGACGTGGTGGCCTTTACCGCCGACCTCGGGCAGGGGGACGAGGTCGAAGAAGCGCGGGTCAAGGCGCTGAACACGGGCGCGGTGGCCGCCTACGCCCTCGACCTGCGCGAGGAGTTCGTGCGCGACTACGTATTCCCGATGTTCCGCTCCTCGGCGCTGTACGAGGGGTACTACCTGCTAGGCACGTCCATCGCGCGGCCCCTGATCGCCAAGAAGATGGTGGAAATTGCCGAGCAGGAGGGCGCGGTCGCCGTCTCGCACGGGGCGACGGGCAAGGGCAACGATCAGGTGCGCTTCGAGATGACGGCCTACGCGCTGAAGCCCGACATCGTGACGGTGGCTCCCTGGCGCGACTGGGACTTCCAGGGCCGCGCCGACCTCGAAGCCTTCGCCCGCGAGCACGGCATCCCGGTGCCCACCACCCAGAAGGACCCCTGGAGCATGGACGCCAACCTGCTGCACATCTCCTTCGAGGGCGGGATTCTGGAAGACCCCTGGAACGAGCCGCCCGCGCACATGTTCAAGCTGACCGTCAGCCCCGAGGACGCGCCCGATCAGCCCGAATACGTGGAGGTCGAGTTCGAGAACGGAGACGCGGTGGCGATTAATGGCGAACGCCTCAGCCCCGCCGCTCTGCTGGCGAAGGCGAACGAGATCGGCGGACGGAACGGGGTGGGCCGCATCGACCTCGTGGAAAACCGCTTCGTGGGCATGAAGTCGCGCGGCGTGTACGAGACACCCGGCGGCACCCTGCTCTACCACGCCCGCCGCGCGGTGGAGAGCCTGACCCTCGACCGCGAGGTGCTGCATCAGCGCGACGCATTGGCGCCCAAGTACGCCGAACTCGTCTACAACGGCTTCTGGTTCGCCCCCGAGCGCGAGGCCCTCCAGGTCTACATTGACCACGTGGCCCGCAGCGTGACGGGTACGGCCCGCCTCAAGCTCTACAAGGGCAACTGCACCGTGGTGGGCCGCAAGGCGCCTGGGAGCCTGTACGACAAGGACCTCGTGTCCTTCGAGGCGGGCGGCGACTACAACCAGCACGACGCGGGGGCCTTTATCAAGCTCAATGCCCTGCGGATGCGCGTGCAGGCGCGGGTGGGGGCGAAAGCTGGGCAAAAGGAAGTCGAGCGGGTCTGAGGTGACGGTGTTCCAGGGTGCCCAGCTACCGGGCTACGCGCTGCACCCCGCGACCCCCGCCGACGCCACCGTCTTCCACGCGGTCATGATGGCCGCCGGGATGGACCCGCGCTCCAGTTGGAGCCGCACGCGACCCCAGGACGTGGCCTGGAGCCTGGGCCAGGGCGGGGGCTTCCTCGCCTGGGATGGGGAGCGGGCAGTGGGATGCGTGGGCTGGCGTCCCGATGGGCCGGAGACGTTGACCCTCAACAAGCTGGCGACCCTCCCGGACGTGCGCGGGCGGGGTCTCGGTGCCGCGCTGGTGCGGGCGGTCGAGGAGGTCGCGGCGCGGGATGGCTACGCCCGCGTGCTGCTGGCCGTCAGCCAGTACAACCTCGAAGTGGTCCCCTTCTACGAGCGCCTGGGCTACCGGGTGGACGAGGAGGCGGTGTACGCGCACGCGAACCCGGCGAGTGCGCCGCCAGTGGTGCTGGTGAAGGAGGTCCGGTCATGAGTCTCACCTTGCTGATCGGCCTGCCCATCCTGACCATGTTCGGCCTGCTTGATTTCCTGCTGAAGTGGCCGCCCCCGTCCCTGTGGCGCGGTGTCCTCATCGTCGGGGCCGTGCTGACGGTGGGGTATCTGCTCTGGGCACTGTTCCGCGTCCTGACCCTTCCCTAACTCCTCCCGCCAGCAAGGACAGTTCATGACTCAATCTCAACAAGAATCCAAACTCTGGGGCGGCCGCTTCGCCGAAGCCACCGACGGCCTCGTCGAGCTGTTCAACGCCTCCGTGCCTTTCGACCAGCGCCTCGCCGAGCAGGACATTCGCGGCTCGCTCGCGCACGTGGCGATGCTGGGGCAGGTGGGCATCCTGACCCCGGAGGAAGTCGCGCAGATTCGGGAGGGCTTGCAGGGCATCCTGGCCGATGTCCGCGCCGGGGCCTTCGAATGGCGGCTCGACCGCGAGGACGTTCACATGAACGTGGAAGCCGCCCTGCGCGACCGCATCGGCCCGGTGGCGGGGAAGCTGCACACGGCGAGGAGCCGCAACGATCAGGTGGCGGTCGACTTCCGCCTCTTCACCAAGGAGGCCGCGCTCGACCTCGCCGACAAGGCGCGGGCGTTGCGGGCGGTGATGGTGGCGGAGGCTGAAAAGCACCTGACCTCCGACAGGGGAGAGGCCGTGATCCTGCCTGGCTACACGCACCTTCAGGTGGCGCAGCCCATCCTTCTAAGCCACTGGTTCATGGCCTATGCCGCCATGCTGGAGCGCGACGAGGGCCGCTTCCGCGACGCCGCCGAGCGGATGGACGAGTCGCCGCTGGGGTCCTCCGCCCTGGCTGGAACGCCCTGGCCCATCGACCGCCATGCCACCGCCGGGGCGCTGGGCTTCGCGCGGCCCACCGCCAACTCACTCGACGGGGTGGGCAGCCGCGACTTTGCGCTGGAGTTCCTGTCGGCGGCGGCGATTCTGGGGGCGCACCTCTCGCGTCTCAGCGAAGAGCTGATCCTCTATTCCACCT
The DNA here is from genome assembly GCF_014201885.1 of Deinococcus budaensis. Lineage (NCBI taxonomy): Bacteria > Thermotogati > Deinococcota > Deinococci > Deinococcales > Deinococcaceae > Deinococcus > Deinococcus budaensis. Next base: position 17,041 of record NZ_JACHFN010000008.1, read on the forward strand.
TCGAGTTCGGCTTCCTGACGCTGCCGGATTCGCACACCACGGGCAGCTCCATCATGCCTCAGAAGAAAAACCCCGACGTGGCCGAACTCGCGCGGGGCAAGGCGGGGCGGCTCTTCGGCAACCTGATGGGCCTGCTGACCGTCGTGAAGGGCACGCCGCTCGCCTACAACAAAGACCTCCAGGAGGACAAGGAGGGCGTGTTCGACTCCTACGACACCCTCTCTAGCGTCCTGCGGCTCTTTGCCGACATGCTGCCCAGGTCCGTCTGGCACGCCGACGTGACGAAGGCGGCGGCGGCACGCGGCTTTTCCACCGCCACCGACCTCGCGGATTTCCTGGCCCGCGAGGGGGTGCCTTTCCGTGAGGCGCACGAGGTCGTGGGCGGGCTGGTCGGGCTGGCCTCGCGCTCGGGCCGTCAGCTGTGGGAACTGGGCGACGGGGAACTGCGGGCGGCCCATCCCCTTCTGAGCGCGGAGGTGGCCCGCTCGCTGACGGTGGAGGAGAGCGTGAAATCCCGCCAGAGCTTCGGTGGCACCGCGCCGGACCGGGTGCGCGAGGCGGTCGCGGCGGCAAAGGCGGCCCTCTCGTGAAGGTCACGGTGACTCTGGACGGCACCCTGCTGAAGAAGCGGGAGGCAGAGTGGCGGCAGTTCCTCGCGCAGCCGGAGGACAACCCCCTCGTCCCCAACGCCGCAGGCCGCCTGACCGGGGAGGGCTGGACGATCCAGAACGAGTTGTGTGTCTACAGCCAGCTTCAGCCCCAGGACGCCGAGGGGCTGCCCTACTCCGGCATCATCGTCACCAAACGCCCCTGCAAGACGGTCTTCGACCTTACCCCGGAGGAAGCCGCTGCCACCCACGCCCTGCTTGCCCGGGTCAAGGCGCACCTCGACGCCACCGTCCAGCCGGACGGCTACACGGTGGGCTGGAACGTTCTCCCCGCCGGGGGGCAGCACATCCCGCACGTTCACCTGCACGTCATTCCCCGCTGGACCACGGACGCCAGCGCGGGGGCGGGCCTTCGGTATTTCCTGAAGGAAGCTGCCCGCGCCGTCGAGACCGCCGAATCCGTCTGACGCCCCTTTCTAGCCCCCAGAGGAGGCCCTTCCCATGACCTACATCCCCGCGCCCCTCGACACGGTGCACGTCAAGCTGCGGCAGGCCACGCCCGCCGACTTTCCCACCATCACCGACCTGCTCACCCGCTGCGACCTGCACACCTCCAGCGTGACGCCAGACGGCAGCACCTACTGGATCGCCGACCTCAACGGCGTGCCGGGCGGATGCATCGGCCTGGAGCACGGCGAGGACGCGAGCCTGATCCGGTCCACCGCCGTCCTGCCGGAGGCCCGCTCGCAGGGGCTGGGACGGGCGCTCGTGGCCTCGGCGCTGACGTATGCCAGCCTTCGCGGGGACCGGACCGTGTACCTGTTCTCGCAGGAGGCGGGGGACTACTGGCGGCGCTTCGGGTTCGTGCCGGTAGGCGCCGACGAGATTGCTACCGCACTGCCGGACACGCCGCAGGTGCAAAGTGGCCTCCTGAAAGGTTGGATCGAGCGCGAGCAGGCCTGGAAGCGCGTGCTGGGTGGGGGAGGGGGGGCGTGAGGGTCGTGGGTCTTTGCCTGGGCTTCTGCCGCGCAGCCGTGCGCTATGCTGCCGCCACGCACAAATCAGCCGCGCCGGATGCCCGTGGTGGTGCCGGGGCGGACACCTTTCCCGGAGGACCCACCCATGACCGAGCAGAGCGTTCAGATTCGTCTCGCCACGCCCCAGGACAAGGACACCGTCTGCCGCATCTTTCAGGAGGCCGGGCTGGAAACCGAGGCCGCGCTGGCGGAAGGCACCACCTACTGGATCATGCAGCGCGGCGGCCAACCGGTCGGGGCCATCGGCCTGGAGCACGGGAACGGGGCCTCGCTGCTGCGCGGGGCGGCGGTGCTGCCCTCGGCGCAGGGGCAGGGGCTGGGGCGGCGGCTGGTCATGAGCGCCGTGGAGTACGCCCGGGCACGGGGCGATCAGGCGATCTACCTTTTCAGCAAGAAGGGCGACTGGCAGTCCTTCGGCTTCACGCAGGTGCCGCTCGCCGTAGTCATGAGCGACGTGCCCGACACCCCGCAAATTCGCGCCTACCGTGCCCGCAGCGAGCGCCCCGGCGGCACGACCTGGATGCGCCCGCTGGACGTGAAGGCCAGCCAAGCCTAAGCCTGCCGTTCCGGGCCGGGGGCCAGGGGAGGGTCACGTGACTTTCCTGGCCCTCGACTCCATCGCCGTTCCCGACATCCACCCGCAAGCGCCGCTGGTCACCCGCAAGGCGCGGCTCTCGGACATCGAGGCGATTCACGAGCTGATCGGCTACTGGGCGGCGCGTGGGCAGATGCTCGTGCGCTCCCGGTCGCTGCTCGCCGAGACCATCCGCGACTTCCACCTCGTGCTGGCCGAAGCCCACGAGGGGAAGCCCGGCGGGCTGGCGGGCGTATGCGGCCTACACCTCCTCGCGCCGGACCTCGCGGAGGTGCGGGGCCTCGCCATCCATCCTCACATGCAGGGGCGGGGGCTGGGCAAGCAGCTTGTCGAAGCTTGCGAGCGCGAGGCCCGCGACATCGCCCTCCCCGCCCTCTTCGCGTGGACGTACCAGCAGGCCTTTTTCGAGAAGTGCGGCTTCGTGCGCATCGACAAGACCCACCTGCACCCCAAGGTGTGGAGCGAGTGCCAGCGGTGCGCCTTTTTTGAGAACTGCAACGAGATCGCGATGCTCAGGGAACTGACGTGAGGCTTCCCGGTCCGGTCGGCACGGTTGGTCCCGGACACCCCTGATAAGCTCTGTGGCTGAAAGCGGGCGGCGTCCGGCCTCCTGCTTCCGCCATAAAACGCGTCCCGTGAGGCGCGAATGGAGGTTCCTATGATCCGCAAAGAACGCGCGATTCTGGCGCTGGAAGACGGCACCGTGTACCGGGGCTACGCCTTCGGGCACCGGGGCGAGACGGTGGGCGAGGTGGTGTTCAACACCTCCATGACCGGGTACCAGGAGATCATGACCGATCCCTCGTACAACGGGCAGATCGTGACTATCACCTACCCGCACGTGGGCAACTACGGCGTGGCGATCTACGACATGGAAAGCAACAAGCCGTATGTGCGCGGCTTTATCTCGCGGGAGTTTTCCGGCGAGTATTCCAACCACCGGGCGCAGCAGTCGCTGGAAGCCTTTATGCAGCAGTACGGCGTCGTGTCCATCCAGGGCATCGACACGCGGGCGCTCGTGCGTCGGCTGCGGTCGGGCGGCGTGGTCAAGGGCGTGATCGCCCACCGCTCCTACACCCACCCGGAAGACCCCTACGGAGAGTTCACGCCCGCCGAGGAAGCCGTCTACGTGGGGCGGGCGCGGGAGCATCAGGACATCGACGGGCACGACATGACGAAGGAAGTCACGACCGCCCTGCCCTACGCCTTTCCCACCCTGCGGCACGGCAAGCGCGTGGTGCTGATGGATTTCGGAATCAAGCACACCATCATCGAGCGGCTGGCCGAGGTCGGGATCGAACCCATCGTGGTGCCCGCGCATACCACCCCGGCGCAGATCATGGCCTTGCAGCCCCACGGCCTCTTTCTGTCCAACGGTCCCGGCGACCCCGCGCCGCTGGAGTACGCGCACAAGACGGCCTGGGAGCTGATGGGCCTGCTGCCGACCTTCGGCATCTGCCTGGGCCACCAGATTCTGGGTCTCGCGGCGGGCGGCAAGACCTTCAAGATGAAGTTCGGGCACCGGGGCGGTAACCAGCCTGTCAAGAACCTGCTCACCGGGAATGTGGAGATCACCTCGCAGAACCACGGGTACGCGGTGGATATCGAGTCCATTCCCGACGGGGCCTTCGTCGCCACGCACGTCAACCTCAACGACGGCACGCTGGAGGGCATGGCGCACAGCCGCTACCCGGTCTTCTCGGTGCAGTACCACCCCGAAGCCTCGCCGGGGCCACACGACAGCCGTTACCTGTTTGACCGCTTTATTGAGGAGATTGACGCGTTTGACGGATCGGACGGCTCGCCCGTCGTGAAAGCGGTGGCGGGGCGGCTGGGGGTGTAGGAGTGGCCAACGGCCAGCCGGGGACGGGTTCAGCGCCCGTCCCTTTCCGTTTGCGGGGGCGCGTACCGACCCGGCGGGCGGAGTAGGAGAGACTGGGAGGGATGCTCCGCCCGCCCGCTGGCCCGCCCGTTCAAGTCGTGTGGTTCAAGAAGGACCTGCGGGTGCAGGACCACGCGCCGCTCGCGGAGGCGGCCACGCGGGGGCCGGTGCTGCCCCTCTACATCTACGAGCCGGAACAACTGCACCACGAGGAGTTCGCCGGGCATCACCTGACCTACCTGAATGACTGCCTGGCAGACCTGGACGGACGGCTGCGGGCGCTAGGGACGGGGCTGGTGGTGCGGCGGGGCGAGGCGGTCGCCGTGCTGGAGGAACTCTCCGAACTCGTCCCCATCGGCAGCCTGTGGGCGCACGAGGAAACGGGCAACATGGTCAGCTACCAGCGCGACCGCCGGGTGCGGGCCTGGGCGCGGGAACGGGGGGTGCCGTTCGTGGAGCTGCCGCAGACGGGCGTGGTGCGGAGGCTGCGTGACCGCGACGGCTGGGCGGACACCTGGGAGGAGCGGATGTCGGCCCCGGTCGTGCCTGTACCCACGGCGCTGCGGGGCACCGACCTCCCGCCCGGCGGCCTCTGCACCCACGCGGAGCTGGGCGTCCCCGCGAACGACAAGACCATCCCCCCCGGCGGCGAACACGTCGCCCGCGCCACGCTGGAGAGCTTCCTGACCGTGCGGGGCGTGAACTACATACGCGAGATGAGCAGCCCGCTGACCGCCGAGGAGAGTTGCTCGCGCCTCTCGGCCCCCCTCGCCTTCGGCACCGTGTCGCTGCGCGAGGTATTGCAGGCGACCCGGCAGCGGTTGGCGGCGGTCAAGGGCGACCCCGACGCCGATGAACGCTGGGTGCGCTCCCTGCGCTCCTTTGAAAGCCGCCTGCACTGGCACTGCCACTTCATCCAGCGGCTGGAATCCGAGCCGGAGATGGAGTTCCGCAACCTCAACCGCGCCTTTGACGGCCTGCGCCCGGACGTGGGCGACCCCGGCTGGAACGCGGACTTGTACGACCGCTGGGCGCACGGGCAGACGGGCTACCCCCTCGTGGACGCCTGCATGCGGATGCTGCGCGAGACGGGCTGGCTGAACTTCCGAATGCGGGCGATGCTCGTCTCCTTCGCCTCGCAGCATCTGTGGCTGCACTGGCGGCCGACGGGCCTCTTCCTGGCGCGGCAGTGGCTGGACAACGAACCCGGCATCCACTGGTCCCAGATGCAGATGCAGAGCGGCACGGTAGGCATCAACCGCGTCCGCATCTATTCCCCCACCCGGCAGGCCCGCGAGCAGGACCCGGACGGCACCTTCATCCGCCGCTGGGTGCCCGAACTCGCGGACGTGCCCGGCGACTTCCTGCACGCGCCCTGGGAGTGGAGCGGGGCGACCCGGCTGAATTACCCGCCGCCCGTCGTGGATGAAGGAAAGGCGGGGGCCGCCGCGCGGGCCAGAATCTATGCTGCGCGGGAAAGTGCCGTCTTTGAGGCCGAGGCCCGGCGCGTCTATCACCGGCACGGCAGCCGCAAGAAAGCGGTGTTGCGGGCCGAGCGCGTGGCGCGGGGTCTGCCTGCCAAACCCGTCCGGCCGCCCAAGTCCACCCCCCGGAGGAAGTCCCCCATGACCGACCAGCCCGACCTCTTCGGCACGACTCCCGAAGCCCCAAAGCCCCTGATTCCGGCGGGCCTGCCCGACTCGTGGCGCGAGGCCCTCCACGACGAGTTTGCCGCGCCGTACTTCCACGCGCTCAAGGACTTTCTAGTAGAGGAGCGCCGTCAGCACAACGTCTTCCCGCCCGCCCCCGACGTGTTCAACGCCCTGCGCTATACGCCGCTGGAGGACGTGAAGGTCTTCATCCTGGGGCAGGACCCCTACCACGGCCCCGGTCAGGCGCATGGGCTGGCCTTTTCCGTGCGGCCCGGCGTGCGCCCGCCCCCCAGCCTGGCGAACATCTACAAGGAGTTGCAGGCCGACGTGGGCTTCCAGCCGCCCCGCCACGGCTACCTGCGCCACTGGGCCGAACAGGGCGTGCTGATGCTCAATGCCGTGCTCACCGTGCGGCAGGGCGAACCCAACAGCCACGCGGGGAAGGGGTGGGAGAGTTTCACCGACGCGGTGATTCGCCACGTCAACGCGAAGGAGTCGCGGGTGGTCTTCGTGCTGTGGGGTGCTTATGCCCGCAAGAAGGCGAAGCTGGTCACCAACCCCCAGCACGTCATCATTGAATCCGCCCACCCCAGCCCCCTCAGCGTGACGAAGTTCATGGGAACGCGGCCCTTCTCGCGGGTGAATGCGGCGCTGGAGGAGTCCGGGCAGACGCCGATTGACTGGCAACTGCCGATGCAAGCCGAACAATGACCTTCACCCATTGCCTTCAGCCTGTCTCAAGCCGGATTGCAGCCTGCCGGACAGCCGCGCCCGCCCTCGCTTGCCCATCCTGACGCCCATGACGAGCCGCACCACCATCCTGCAAGACGAGTACCTCCGCCGGGAGGGGGAAAAGCCGACCGAGTTCCGCTACTTCTGGCCGGACGGGGAGGAGTACCGCGACCCCGAGGGGCTGGCCCGCATCGCGGCGCTGGCTGTGCCGCCTGCTTACACCGACGTGTACGTCTCGCCCGACCCCGACGCCGAGTTGCAGGCGTTCGGGCGTGACGCGGCGGGGCGGCTCCAGTACCGCTACCACCCCGACTTCATGCAGGCGGGGGCGCTGAAGAAGTGGCAACGGCTGGCGCGGTTCGCCGAGGCGCTGCCCACCCTCCGCACCGTCACCGCCGCCGACCTGCGCCTCTCCGGGCTGCCCCGGCGCAAGGTGCTCGCCGTGATGACGCGGGTGCTGCACGTCGCGCACTTCCGGGTGGGCAGCGACACCTACGCCCGCGCCCACAAGACGCACGGCCTCTCCACCCTGCGCCAGCGGCACGTGACGGTGGAAGGCGGGGCCGTGCACTTCCGCTTCAAGGGCAAGCACTCCATCCTTCAGGAAAAGACCGTGCGTGACCGCACCCTGGCGACGAACATGGAGCGTTTGCTCGCCCTGCCCGGCCCCTGGCTGTTTCAGAGCGTGGAGGATGACGTGCGGTCCCGCGTCCGCGCCCACGACCTGAACGCCTACCTGCGGGACGTGATCGGCCCCTTCACCGCCAAGGACTTCCGCACCTGGGGCGGGACGCTGGTGGCCGCCGAGTTCCTGGCGGAAGCCGGAGCGCCCGAGTCTGAGCGGCAGGCCCGCAAGACGCTGGTGGAGTGCGTGAAGTACGTCGCTGCTGACCTGGGCAACACGCCCGCCGTCACGCGCGGCAGCTACATCTGCCCTGTCATCTTCGACCGCTATCAGGAGGGCAAGGTGCTGGACGACTACGAGCCGCGTGCGGGCCGCACGGAGGCCGATCTGGAAGGCCTGACCCGCGCCGAGGCCGCGCTCAAGCGGATGCTGGAAAGTGAAAAGACGTTGCGGGTTCGCCGTCCCCGCCGCAAGCTGGAGGAAGCCGCGTGAGCCGCCTTTCCTGGCCGCGCCACGTCGCCCGCTGGCTACTGGGGCTGGCGCTGATTGGGGCCGGGACCGGGCACCTCACCACCCTGCGCGGGGAGTTCCAGGCCCAGGTGCCGGAGTGGGTCCCGCTGGACAAGGACTTCGTGGTGCTGGCTTCCGGCGTGGTGGAGATCGGGCTGGGGGCCGCGCTGCTTGCCCTGCCCCGTCAGCGGAGGACGGTGGGGTGGGTGGTCGCGGCCTTCTTCGTCGCCATCTTTCCCGGCAACGTGTCGCAGTACCTCACCCGCACGGACGCCTTCGGGCTGAATACCGACCAGGCGCGGCTGACCCGCCTCTTCTTCCAGCCGCTGCTGGTGCTGTGGGCGCTGTGGTCTACCGGGGCGTGGCCGAAGCCGCGTGGGGAGCGGAGGTAAGAATCAGGCGTTCTCCGCACCTTCCGGCGGCGTGACCCACTGCACCAGTTGCAGGATCACGCCGTTGGGGTCCGAAACCTGAAAATACCGCTCGCCCCACGGCTCGGTTTCAATGGGAGTGACCACCGGGACGCCCTCCGCCTGAAGCCGCTCGTACTCGCCGTCTATATCGTCCACCACGAACACCACCAGCAGCCCCTGCCCGGCACTCCCGGCGATCTGGGGCGGCTTGAAGGTGGACAGGCCCGTCTGGAGGAAAATCAGGTTGAAGCCCGCGTCCTCGCGCGTCAGGGACGCGACGCCTTCGTATTCCATCTCCTGCGTGAAACCGAAGTGCCGCTTCAGGAACTCGGCGGAGGCACGAACGTCCGGCACGTTGAGGGAGATGGCTGATCGGGTGATGTGCATGGGGGACCTCCTGGGGAGAGCTTAAGCCGGAACCCCTGCGCCTACACCCGCACCAGCTCTCGCCCCACCTGCCCGACGTTTTGCTTGCTGCACAGCGCCAGCGCCAGCCGCACCTCGTCGTGCAGCAGGTCCAGCGTTCGCCGCACGCCCGCCTCCCCACCCGCCGCGAGGCCCCACAAGGCGGGGCGACCCAGAAAGACCGCCCTGGCCCCCAGCGCGAGCGCCTTCACCACGTCGGTGCCACGCGTCACGCCGCCGTCGAGATAGACCTCAACCTCTCCACCCACTTCATCCGCAATCTCGGGGAGGGCCTCGATGGAGCTGATGGCGGTGTCCAGTTGCCGCCCGCCGTGATTGCTCACCCAGACGTGACAGCCGTGCTCGGCGGCGAGGCGGGCGTCCTCGGCGGTCAGGAGGCCCTTGAGCACAATGGGCAGCGAGGTCTGATCCCGCAGCCACGCAAGGTCCCCCCAGGTGAAGGTCTTGTCGATCAGGCCCTGGAAGTAGTTCACGAGCTGCGAGCCGCTCTCCGATTCTAGCTGCGCCAGCCGCTCCCGGCTTCCCGCGTTGGGCACCCGCAGGTGGGGCGGCAGGGCGAAGCGGTGCCGCTCGTTCGCCTCGCGGCGTCCCAGGAAGGGGGCGTCCACCGTCAGCACGAGCGCCCGTGCCCCCGCCTCCTCCGCCCGGCGCACGATCTCGGCACTCAGGGCGCGGTCGGTGTAGAGGTAAAGCTGGAACCAGAACCGCCCGCCCGCCACTGCCGCCACCTCCTCAATCGGGGTGTTGCTCAGCGTGGAGAGCGTCATCACACTGTCCGCCGAGGCTGCCGCCCGCGCGGTGGCGACCTCGGCCTCCGGGTGCGCGAGGCCGTGGAAAGCGCTGGGGGCGATGCCAACCGGCGAGCGCAGGGGCAGCCCCAGCACCTCGGTCCGCGTGTCCACGTTCGACACGTCCACCAACATGCGGGGCCGCAACCGCAGCCGGGCAAAGGCGGCGCGGTTCTCCCGCAGGGTCAGCTCGTCGTTCGCGCCGCTCGCGTAGTACTCCAGCGCGTTGCGGTCCAGCCGCGAGCGCCCCAGCGCCTCCAGGTCCGCGAGGTTGACAGTGCCGTCCAGTTCGGGCGTCTCCGCGTCCGGCAGGTTGGGGGTGGTCATGGGTCAGGGTACCGGAAGGGCAAGGAAGCCGACAGCCTCCGGCGGCGCGGGGCGTCACACTGCCGTCATGCCGCGCCCACAGCCCATTCCCCCCGGTCCCGGTCAGGAGAGCGTCTGGGACTATCCGCGCCCGCCCCGGCTGGAGCGCACCGCCCGGACCATTGAACTCTGGCTGGGCGGCGAGAAGATCGCCGAGACGACCGGGGCTTACCGGGTTCTGGAAACCAGCCATCCGCCCACCTACTACCTGCCCCGTGAAGCCTTCCGGCCCGGCGTGCTGTCCCCAGCCCCTGGCGGCAGCGTCTGCGAGTGGAAGGGCGAGGCCTCGTACTGGACCCTCTCAGCCGGTGACAAGGTGGCCGAGAGTGCGGGCTGGAGCTACGAGCGCCCCACGCCCGCCTTCGCGCCCATCGCCGGCTACGTCGCCGTCTACGCGGGCCGCATGGATGAATGCCGGGTGGACGGGGTGCGCGTGACCCCGCAGCCGGGCGGCTTCTACGGCGGCTGGATCACGCCCGACGTGGTGGGGCCGTTCAAGGGCGAGCCGGGCACCTGGGGTTGGTAGGGGAGGGGAGCCTGGTAGAGTCCGGCCCGTGCTGCACCCCGACACCCTTCCCCTCGTCCAGGCGTTCGCGCAGGCGGGCGTCACCTGCTGGCTGATCGGCGGGCAGGCGGTGGAGGTGCTGTGCGGCGGCAACGTCCGGCCCCACGACGACATTGACTTTCTGGTGCGGGAGGGGGACGGAGCGCGGGCCGTCGCCGTGCTGGAGGGTCTCGGCTTCACCCACGCGCACGGCTCGCTTGCCGCCGGGGACGTGTTCTACCGCCGGGGAGATGTACTGGTGGACCTCGTGCCCATCCGGGACGACGTGGACCCGCCGCGCACGGTGGGCGAACTCGCCTCCATCGTCTGGCCCGCCGGAATCTTCACGACCTACATGGTGGAGTGGGCGGGGGTCCGTGTGCCCACCCTTACCCCCGCCGGGCACCGCGCGATGAAAGGCGTCGTGGCGACCTTCTATGGAGTGGAATTAAGAGAGAAGGACCGGGCCGACCTCGCCGCGCTTGCTACCCTCAGCCAATGACGGCTTCCGACGCGGCGGTTCGCACCCGGCTCACGGCGCTGGCAACAGCCCTGCGGCACTTCCATTCGGCCCTGCTCGACTTCGCCAAGGGCGAGTACGAGTTCCTGCACGGCCCGGTAAAGGGTCCCTTCGAGCTGTACTCCCTGGTCATCAACCACCCTTCCTTCCAGTGGCTGCGGCCCCTCTCCGGCCTGATGGCGACGCTGGACGAGGTGCTGGACGCCAAGGACACCACCCTCACCCCCCAGAACGTGGCCGACGTGCGGCAGGCGCTGGGCCTGCTCTTCGCGGAGACCGACACCCGCTTTGCCGACTTCCGCGCCGGGTACGCCCGCGCCCGGGGAGACGCCCGCGTGCGCGAGACCGAAGCCCGCTGGCGCGAGACGCTGAACAGCTTGGAGGCCTGACCCTTGAAGCTTGTCGTAGGGCTGGGCAATCCGGGGGGTCAGTACGAGAAGACCCGCCACAACGTCGGCTGGCTCGTCGTAGACGAGGTCGGGCGGCGCTGGGGAGCCGCGTGGCGCAAGGAAAAGGACGCGCAGGTGGCGGAGGTCCGGGTGGGTGCCGTTCCCGGCGCGAAGGTGCTGCTGGTCAAGCCGCAGACCTTCATGAACGCGTCGGGCAAGGCGGTGGCTCCCCTCGTCGGCTTCTACAAGCTGGAGCCGGAGGCGGTGCTGGCCGTGCAGGACGATCTGGATAGTCCCTTTGGCCTGCTGAAGCTGCGCCCCGGCGGGCGACACGGCGGCCAGAACGGGGTGCGCGACCTGATCCGGGTGCTGGGGACCGAGACGTTCCCGCGCCTCAAGATCGGCATTTCCCGTCCCCCGGTGGGATGGGATCCGGCAGACTGGGTACTCAGCAAGTGGCGGGAGGAGGAGGCCGCGACCCTCGCCGAACTTGTCCGGCTGGGGGCCGACGCGGTGGAGGTCTGGGCCGGGTCCGGGCTGGCCGAGGCGCAGGGCCGCTTCAACAGCACCGACTTGCGCCCCAAACCCGATCCTTCGTCCGAACGTCCCGCCGAGCCGACCGCCTCCGGCGCTGTCCCTGACCCCGGCGTATCCTGACCCGCGTGACCACAACGGAACTAAGGCTGGATGTCCTGCGCCACCTCTCCGACCTGAACGGCGTGCCCGGTCAGGAAGACGCCGTGCGCGACTTCGTGCTCTCCGACCTGGAAGGGCTGGTGGACGAGGTGCGGGTGGACGCGCTGGGCAACGTGATTGCCCTGAAGCGTGGGCGCGAGGACGCCGAGGGGAAGCGCGAGCGCGTGATGCTCAGCGCCCACATGGACGAGATCGGCTTTCTGGTGCGGTACATCGACGAGAAAGGCTTCCTGCGGGTGCAGGCGCTGGGCGGCTTCGACACCCGCAACCTGTTTGCCCGCAACGTCACGGTGCATACGCGCGGCGGGGCGCTGCCCGGCCTGCTGACCCCCGGCGGTCGCCCGGTCCACATCGCCACCCCGGAAGACCGCAAAAAGGTGCCCGAGGTCAAGGAATTCTTCGTGGACCTCGGCCTGGGTGCGGACGACGTGAAGGGCCGCGTGCGGATCGGGGACATGGTCACCCTGGACCAGACCGCCCGGCAGGTCGGGGCCATGACGGTGGGCAAGGCGATGGACGACCGCGCCAGCGTGTTCCTGCAACTGGAGGTGCTGCGGGCCTTCCGGGAGGAGCGCCCCCGGCATGACGTGGTCGCCGTCTTCAGCGTGCAGGAGGAGGTCGGCCTGCGCGGGGCCATCGTCGCGGCGTACGGGGTCGAGCCGACCCTGGGCATCGGCCTCGACGTGACGCTCGCGGTGGACACCCCCGGTGTCGGCCCTGACGAGGCGGTCACCCGGCTGGGCGAGGGCATCGGCATCAAGGTCTTCGACTCCACCATGATCTCGACCCGCTGGCTGGTGGACGAGTTCGTAGACCTCGCGGAGAGGGAAGGCATTCCGTACCAGATGGAGGTGCTCGCGCTGGGCGGCACCGACGGCGCGGCCATCCAGCGCACGCGGGCGGGGGTGCCCACCCTGACCCTCAGCCTGCCGACACGGTACATCCACACCATTGTGGAGGCCGTTCACGAGACGGACCTGCGGGCCGGGGTGGACCTCCTCGTCGCCTACCTGCGCTGAGCGTAGGGGCCTATGGAACTTCTCTCCGGCTTGCTGTCCTCGCTGGGCCTGTCGGGGGCGGCGGGCCTGAACGCCTCCATCCCGCTGCTGCTCGTGGGGCTGCTCGCGCGGTTCGGGGTGCTGGACCTCGCCGCGCCCTTCGACCTGCTGGCGAACCCCTGGGTGCTGCTGGGCATCGGGGTGCTGGGCGTGCTGGACTTTATCGGGGACAAGATCCCCGGCGTGGACCACGCGCTGCACCTTGTCGGCGGGGTGGTGAATGCGGCGGCGGGGGCCATCCTCTTTGCCGCACAGACGGGCGTGGCGGAGGTGCCCCCGGCGCTGAGCCTCGCGCTGGGCTTTGTCGTGGCGGGCGGGGTTCACGCGACCCGCGCCGCCGTGCGTCCGGTCGCCACCGCCACGACGGGCGGCCTCGCCAACCCGGCCCTCAGCGCCGCCGAGGACGGGGCCAGCCTGAGCCTGAGCGTGCTGGCGATCTTCGCCCCGGTGCTCGCGGTGCTGGGGCTGGCGGGGGTACTCGTCTTTGCCGCCCGGCTGTGGACACGGGTGCGGGGACGCCGCGCCGCCTAACCGCGCCTCGCAGAGCCGGGGTGAAGGGGGGAGGGGTCGTTTGGCCTCTCCCCCTCTCCGTGCCTCCTTGCCGACCCTCCTGCACGTTGTCCACTGCTTGGGTGACGGTTGGCCGGTGTGACCCACTCCGGAACCTCAAACGCTCACTCCAATTGCAGAACGTCACGATAAGTCTGGACATCCAGTATAGTTTTCGTTGACATCCTGCGGTCCCGAGTCTACGCTGGCGACCAGTGGGCGACTTTTCGTGCGCCCTGTTCACCATCAAGGAGACAGCATGAAACTGATCACGGCGGTCGTGCGGCCCGAGCGGGTGGGGCAGGTCAAGGAGGCGCTGTTTCAGGCGGGGATCAGCGGGCTGACGCTGGCGCGGGTCTCCGGGCACGGCGGCGAGCAGGAGATCGTCGAGCACTACCGGGGCACGCGGGTGATGATCGAATTCCGCGACAAGGTCGAGTTCCGCATGGCGGTGAGCGAACCCTTTGTCGAGGCGGCCATCCGCGCGATCTGCCAGGCGGCGCGCACGGGCGAGGTGGGAGACGGCAAGATCTTCGTGCAGCCGCTGGAACGGGTGGTCCGCATCCGCACCGGCGAGGAGGACGCGGCCGCCCTGACCCCCGTCACCGAGCGCCAGCTCACGCCCGTGCAGACGGCCCGGAGCGGCGCATGAGCCGCGCATTGTCCGGCGCCACGCTGGCGCTGCTGTGGCTGGGCGGCGGCGCCCTCGCGCAGGCCCCCACCCCAGCGCTCGACTCCGGCGACACCGCCTGGATGCTCGTCTCGGCGGCCCTGGTGCTGCTGATGACGCCGGGCCTGGCTTTCTTCTACGGGGGCCTGAGCCGCTCGGCCAGCGTGCTGAACACCATGATGATGAGCGTCACGTCCATCGGGCTGGTCGGCGTGCTGTGGACGCTGGTGGGCTACACCCTGGCTTTCGGGGAGGGGGGCAATGCGCTGATCGGCGGCCTGGGCCACCTGGGGCTGGAAGGCCTCGGCGGCGAGCTGACCGGCAGCGTCCCCTCCTCCGTCTTTGCGGCCTTCCAGGCGATGTTCGCGATCATCGCGCTGGCGCTGATCAGCGGGGCGGTCGTCGAGCGGATGCGCTTTGGCGCCTTCCTGCTGTTCGGCGGGCTGTGGAGCCTGCTGATCTACGCGCCGCTGGCCCACTGGGTCTGGAGCGCCGACGGCTGGCTCTTTCAGCTCGGCGCGCTGGATTTCGCGGGCGGCACGGTCATCCACATCGCGGCGGGGGTCAGCGCACTGGTGGCCGCCTGGGTGCTGGGGCCTCGGCTGGGCTACCCGCGCGCCGCGCACGTGCCGCACAACGTTCCCTTCGTGCTGCTGGGCGCCGGGCTGCTGTGGTTCGGCTGGATGGGCTTCAACGCGGGCAGCGCCCTGGCCGCCAATCAGACGGCTGCGCTGGCGCTGCTCACCACGCTGGTCGCGCCCGCCGCCGCCCTGCTGACCTGGCTGGGCTGGGAGGCCGCGCGCACCGGCAAACCCACCGCCGTGGGCGCCGCGACCGGGCTGGTCGTCGGGTTGGTCGCGATTACCCCTGCCTGCGCTTTCGTGACCCCCTGGGCGGCGCTGGTGATCGGCGTGCTGGGCGCGACCGCCAGCTTCTGGACCGTGCAGGCCAAGCGCCGCCTGGGGGCCGACGACGCCCTGGACGTGTTCGCCTGCCACGGGGTCGCCGGGATCGTGGGGGCGCTCCTGACCGGGGCGCTGGCCTGGACCACCGCCAGCGGCGAGGCGCCCGGCCCGCAGCTGCTGATCCAGCTGATCGGCGTGCTCGCCAGCGTGGCCTTTACCGGCCTGGGCAGCTTCGTGTTGCTGCGGCTGGTGGGCGTGCTGACGCAGCTGCGCGTCTCGCCCCGGCAGGAGGTCGGCGGGATGGACCTCAGCGCCCACAGCGAGCAGGGCTACAGCGACCAGGAGGGCGGGCTGGGCGCCCCGGTGTTTGTGGGCGGCGACTGAGCAGGGGACACGCCCCACGCCCGGCCGCGGCCTGTTCCCAAACCTGGGAGCGGGCCGCGCTCCTGCGGCCGGCCGGGACGCTTGCCCTCCGGGACCAGAATGAAGCCTGTGTTAGGATGCTTCCCGAGTCTGACGCACACCATCAACGGGTCGGGCCACCACAGCAGCTCCAGCACCCCCAACATGGTTCCCCGCCCAGTCGGACGGGGACTTTCGGGCGGGGTGCCGCGAGTCACGCAGGGAAAGGAGGAGGGATTTGGACGTCTCAAGTCGAGTCTTGAGTGAACTCGCCAGCCGGGAAGCCGCCCTGGACGCGCAGATCGAAGCGGCCCGCGAGGAAGCCAGGCGGGAGGTGGAAGCTGCCGAGGCCCAGGCGGCCCGCATCCTTCAGGACGCGCAGGCGCAGGTGCAGGCCATGCAGGCCCAGCACGACCAGTCGCTCGCGGCCGAGACGGCGCGCATCCGCGAGGACGCCCGCCGGCAGGCCGAGGAGGGCGCCCAGCTCACCCGCGAGCGCGCGGGCGGGCGGGTGCAGCAGGCCGCCGAGTACATCCTGAGGGCGGTGCTCCCGTGATCAACCCCATGCAGCAGGTCGTGATCGCTGTTCGCAAACGCGACAGCGAGGCCGTGATCACCGCGCTGCAAGACGCCGGGGTGCTGCACCTGCGGCCCATCACGGGCGGGCCTTTGGGCACCGGCTCGCTGGCCGGGCAAGACGCCCAGTCCCGCCGCGAGGACGAGCGGTTGCTCGCGCGGGCCGAGAGCACCATCGCCGAACTCGGGGCCTACCGCCCCGCCCCCGCCCCCCTGCCTGCCCAGGGTGAGTGGGAGAGCGTGGTGGAGGGCGCAGCCACGCCAGTGTCCGCCCTGGCCCGCCAGCGCCAGGAACTTCAGGCCGATCTCGACGCCGAGGGCGCCTACGGGGACGCGGTGCGGGCGCTGGCCCGGCTGGCCGGAGGGCTGGACCGCAGCCGCCGCCTGAGTGTGGTGCCCTTTGTGCTTCAGCCCAGCGACAACCTCGCGGAGCTGGGGGCGGCGCTCGACGCGGCCCTGCCGCAGCGCTACGCCCTGGCCACCGAGGCGGTCGGGCAAAACCGGGTCGGCCTGGTGGCGGCGCTGCGCTCCGAGCGCGACGCCGTCCGCTCGGCCCTGTCGCGGGTGCGCCTGGGCGAGCTGCGGCTGCCGGGGCGCTTCGACGGCATGGCGCTGTCGGAGGCCGCCGCCGCGATGGAGCAGATCCGCCAGCACGGCGCCGACCGGCAACGGGCGCTCGGCGAGCAGCGTGAGGCGCTGGCCCGCACCCACGGCCCGGCCCTCTATGCCGTGCGCGACGCGCTCAAAGACCGCGTGGCGATTCACGACGTGCGGGCGGTCTCGGCGCGCGGCAAGTACAGCCTCGCCATGCAGGGCTACCTGCCCGCCGACCGGGTGCCTGCCCTCTCGGCGGCGCTGGGGGGATTCGGGGACGCGGTGAGCTACGAGCTGCACCCGGTCGACGAGCACCACGGCGAAACAGTCCCGGTACAGCTCAAGAACAACAGCTACGTCCGGCCGTTTCAGGTCGTGATGGGCCTGATGAGCCTGCCCAAGTACGGCACCTTCGATCCCACCTGGGTGATCGCCGTCTTCTTCCCGCTGTTTTTCGGCATCATCATCGCGGACATCGGCTACGGCCTGCTCTTCGCCCTGTTCGGCCTGTGGCTGCGCGGCAAGGCGCAGCGGAACGAGGGCTGGGACCTCAGCTTCTTCGGGGCCTACGTGCCGCCCGCCACCCTGCGCGACCTGAGCTTCGTCACGCTGGTGATGTCGGCCTGGAGCATCGTGTGGGGCTTCCTGACCGGGGAGTTTTTCGGCACGCTGCTGGAGCACCTGCACGTCTTTTACATCAACCCCGAACTGCTGAATAACCTCTGGGGCTGGACGGGCATCCGTTACCCAGAGGAAGAGGCGCACTCGGGCCTGATCCCGATTCTCTTTCCCCGTCTGGAGACCGGCTATTTCTCCAACGTGGCGCTCGTCTTCGCGCTGCTGTTCGGCATCCTGCAAGTGCTGTGGGGCTGGGGCATCCGCATTCGGCAGGGTCTCAAGCACCGCGATTCCGTGCATGTCTGGGAGGGCCTGGCGCTCTTCGGCGGCGTGGGCGCCTTGATCCTGATGGCCTTTGCCACCCGCGCGGGCAAGGACTTCAGCGAGTTCACCAACTTCGCCAACCCGCTGATCTTGCTGATGTACGTGGGCTTCGCGCTGTTCCTGATCGGCTGGCTGCGGGTCATCAAGCACTACCCGCTGCTGCCCATCGAGCTTTTGTCGCAGGGCGGCGCGGTCGTGAGCTACGCCCGTATCTTTGCGGTCGGGCTGGTCAGCGCGATTCTCGCCAAGCTCTGCACCGATCTGGGCTGGAGCCTGTACGAGAACATCGGCTTCCTGGGCATCATCATCGGCATTCTGCTGGGCGCCGTGCTGCACTTTTTCGTGCTGGCGCTGACCCTCATCGGCCACATCATCCAGCCGCTGCGTCTGCACATGGTCGAGTTTCTCAACCCGACCGGCTTCAACGCCGAGACCAGCCCGGCCTACAATCCCCTTCGCCGCCTCAGCCCCGCCGCCAGCGGGCAGGCTAAATAACCTTCAGGAGTGTTTCCTATGACCAAGTACAACAAGATCGTCCTCGCGTCCCTCGTCCTCGCCCTCGCCAGCAGCGGTCTGGCGCAGGAGGCCGGTGCGGCAGGCGACGAGACCTACCGGGGCCTGCGGGCACTGGGTGCAGGCCTCGCGCTCGGCCTGGGCGCGGTCGGCACCGGCATCGCGCAGGCCCGGATCGGCTCCAGCCTCGTCGGCGCCGTCGCCGAGGACCCCAGCAAGGCGGGCAGCCTGCTGCTGTACTTCCTGATTCCCGAAACCCTGGTGATCTTCGGCTTCCTCGCGCTGTTCATCCTGAACTGATATGGCGCTCGACAAGCTTCTCGAACACGAAGCGCAGGCGGACATCGAGCGCATCCGCGCCGAGGCCCGTGACCGCGCGCAGGCGATTCTCGCGGGCGCGCAGGAACGTGCCCGGTCCCTGATCGAGAGCCGCACCCGCGCCCTGGAGACCCAGCGTCAGGCGGGGCTGGTGCGCGCCCGCAGCGCCGCCGACCTCGAACTCAGCGCCTCGCGCCTGGGCGCCAACGAGCAGGGCCTGACCGAGGTCTACGCCCTGGTCGAGCAGCAGCTGCGCGACATCACCCGCCTGCCCGAGTACCGCCAGATCCTGGGGCGCCTGATCGCGCAGGCCCGCGAGGCGATTCCGAATGCCGAGGCGGTCGAGGTCAACCCGGCCGACGCCGCCCTGGCCCGCGAACTTGTCCTCGACGTGCCGGTGCGTGAGAACCCGGGCATCGTCGGCGGCGTGCGCGTGGTCACCGGCGGCGGCAAGAGCGGCATCACCAACACCCTGCCCGGCCGCCTGGAGCGGGTCAAGGGCGAACTCGCGCCGCAGGTCAGCCGCCTGCTCGCCGGGGAATAGGAAAGAGGCGGCCCATCCATGCCCGACGACTACGCTTACATCAACACGCGCGTCCGCGTGATGCGGACCAAACTGCTGGGCGGGCGCGCCCTTGACTCAGCGCTCGCGGCGGGCAGCTATCAGGAGTTCCTGCGCGTCCTGGCGGAGACGGACCTCGCCTCCGAGATGCGCGAGACGACCGCCGAGGGCGCGGGGCTGCCCGAACTCGACCGCGCGCTGTCGCAAAACCTGTTCGCCACCACCCAGAAGGTGTTGGGCTTTGCCGACGGTGAGGCCAAACGGGAGATCCAGGCCCTGCTGATGCGCTGGGACCTGGTGAACCTCAAGACCGTCGCGCGCGGCCTCGCCGGGGGCCGGGGCAGCGAGACCATCTTGCAAAGCCTGATTCCCGGCGGGACCCTCAAACCTGCCGCGCTTCAGACGGCCGCCCAGAGCAGCGACCTTGCCAGCGCCGCGGCCGCCATCGCGGTCAGCGGGCATCCGCTCGCCCGGGCCTTCCGGGACGGGGCGGCGGCTTACAACGCCAGCAACCGGCTGCTTGATCTGGAAGTCGCGCTGGATCAGGGGTACTACCGCCATGCCCTGAGCGTGGCGCGCAACACCAGCCTGCGCCGCTTCCTGGGCCGCGAGATCGACGTGACCAACGCCCTGATCGCCCGCAGCGCCCGCGAAAGCGGCCAGCCGCTCGACCCCGGCCTCTTTGTGGCGGGCGGGCACCTCGACGCGGGCGGGTACAGCCGTCTGGCCGGGGGCGACGCGGGGGGCGTGGCGGAAGTCGCGGCGGTGCTCGACGCACCCAGCCTGGAAGACGCCGAGGCGGCGGCCAGGGCGGCCCTCGACACGGCGGCCCGCAATGTCGCCGCCGGGGACCCCGAGGGCGTGGGCGTCATCCTCGACTTCCTGCGGCGCAAGGAGATCGAGATTGCCAAGCTGAGACTGATCGGACGCGGCAAGTTCTACGACCTGCCCACCGAGCAGATTCGCCGCGAGGTGCAGGCATGACCCAGACCAACACGGCGCAGGCCGACACCAGCCAGCGCGTCGCCGTGCTGTGCGACGCCGAGACCGCCACCGGCTACCGCCTTGCGGGCGCCGAGGTGATCGAGGCGACGCCCGAGAACGCGGTGCGCTTGCTCGAAGGGCTGATTCAGGAAGACCGTCACGGCCTCGTGGCGGTGGACACCGGCCTGATTCCCGATCCGGCGGCGGCCACCGCGCGGGTGATGCGCGGCCGCGACCTGCCGATCCTGCTGCCGATTCCCAGCCTGCGGGACGCCTTCGCCGCCGACACGGTGGACGCCAAGGCCTACATGGGCAAGCTGGTACGCGACACCATCGGCTTCGACATCAAGCTGTAAAAAGCGCTCAGCCCTCAGCGGCAGGTCGGCCTTCTCCACCCGGTGTCCTCATGCAGGCGCCGGGGCCAAAGGCTCAAGCTGAGAGCTGACCCGCTGAGAGCCGACTTCACCGCTCTCCCAAGGAGAAAGAATGACGCAGAACAAGCAGGGCGTCGTGCAGAACATCGCCGGACCCGCTGTGATCGCGGGAGGCATGTACGGCACGAAGATGTACGACATCGTGCGCGTGGGCCAGGAGCGCCTCGTGGGCGAGATCATCCGTCTCGACGGCGACACGGCCTTCGTACAGGTGTACGAGGACACCTCCGGCCTGACCGTGGGCGAGCCGGTCGTGACCACCAACCTTCCGCTCTCGGTCGAACTCGGGCCGGGGATGCTCAACGGCATCTACGACGGCATTCAGCGTCCCCTCGACAAGATCCGCGAGGCGTCGGGCGACTTCATCGCGCGCGGGATCGAGGTTTCCAGCCTCGACCGCACCAAGCGCTGGGCCTTTACCCCCTCGGTGCAGGCGGGCGACATGGTCGGCGGCAGCGCGATCCTGGGCACGGTGCCGGAGTTTTCCTTCACCCACAAGATCCTGACGCCCCCCGACAAGAGCGGCCGCCTGGCCTGGATCGCGCCTGCGGGCGAGTACACCATCGACGACACCGTCGCCCGGCTGGAAGACGGCACCGAGCTGCGCATGGCCCACTACTGGCCGGTGCGCGCGCCGCGCCCGGTTTCCCAGAAGCTCGACCCCAGCCTGCCGTTCCTGACCGGGATGCGGATTCTCGACGTGCTGTTTCCCCTGGTGATGGGCGGCGCGGCGGCGATCCCGGGGCCGTTCGGTTCGGGCAAGACCGTGACCCAGCAGTCGGTCGCCAAGTACGGCAACGCCGACATCGTGGTGTACGTGGGCTGCGGCGAGCGCGGCAACGAGATGACGGACGTGCTCGTCGAGTTCCCGGAACTGGAAGACCCCAAGACCGGCGGGCCGCTGATGCACCGCACCATCCTGATCGCCAACACCTCCAACATGCCCGTGGCGGCGCGTGAGGCTTCGGTGTACACCGGCATCACGCTGGCCGAGTATTTCCGCGACCAGGGCTACTCGGTTTCCTTGATGGCCGACTCGACCAGCCGCTGGGCCGAGGCGCTGCGCGAGATTTCCTCCCGCCTGGAGGAAATGCCCGCCGAGGAAGGCTACCCGCCCTACCTGGGCGCGCGTCTGGCGGCCTTCTACGAGCGTGCCGGGGCCGTCAAGACCCTGGCGGGCGAGGACGGCGCGGTTTCGGTGATCGGGGCCGTGTCTCCGGCGGGCGGCGACATGTCCGAACCCGTCACCCAGGCGACCCTGCGCATCACCGGCGCCTTCTGGCGACTGGACGCGGGCCTGGCCCGGCGCCGCCACTTCCCGGCGATCAACTGGAACGGCTCCTACAGCCTGTTCACGCCGATCCTGGATTCCTGGTACCGCGAGAACGTGGGCCGCGACTTCCCCGAATTGCGCCAGCGCATCGGCAACCTGCTTCAGCAGGAGGCGGCGCTTCAGGAGGTCGTGCAGCTTGTCGGCCCCGACGCACTGCAAGACCAGGAGCGGTTGATCATCGAGGCGGGCCGGATGCTGCGGCAGGACTTCCTGCAGCAAAACGGCTTCGACCCGGTGGACGCCTCGGCCTCCATGCCCAAGAACTACGGCCTGATGAAGATGATGCTGAAGTTCTACGACGAGGCCGAAGCCGCGCTGCGTCAGGGCGCGACCATCGACGAGATCATCCAGAACCCCGTGATCGAGAAGCTGTCGCGCGCCCGTTACGTGGCCGAGGGCGAGTTTATGGCCTACGGCGAGGGCGTGATGGACGAACTCGACACGACCTTCAAGGGAGTCAAAGCGTGACCCTGCTCAAGAAGGAATACAACGACGTCGCCTATATCTCCGGACCGCTGCTGTTCGTGAATGCGGCCAGCGACCTGGCGTACAACGCCATCGTGGAGATCAAGGACGGCACCGGCCGCATCCGTGGCGGTCAGGTCATCTCGGTCTCCGACGAGAACGCCGTGATTCAGGTGTTCGAGGAGACGCGCGGCCTCGACCTCGCCACCGCCTCGGTCAGCCTGGTCGAGGACGTGGCCCGGCTGGGCGTCTCCAAGGAGATGGTCGGCCGCCGCTTCGACGGCCTGGGCCGCCCCATCGACGGGCTGCCCGCCGTGGTCGCCGAGCGCCGCCTCTCCATCAACGGCCAGGCGATGAACCCCGCCGCCCGCGCCAAGCCCGAGGAGTTCATCCAGACCGGGATCAGCACCATCGACGTGAACACGTCGCTGATTCGCGGGCAGAAGCTCCCCATCTTCAGTGGATCGGGGCTGCCGCACAACGAACTCGCCGCGCAGATCGCCCGTCAAGCGAAGGTGCCCGGCCACGAGGGCGACTTCGCGGTGGTCTTCGCCGCGATGGGCCTGACCCAGCGCGAGGTCTCCTTTTTCACCCAGGAGTTCGAGCGCACGGGCGCGCTGGCTAGAAGTGTGCTGTTCCTCAACCGCGCCGACGACCCCGCCGTCGAGCGGCTGCTCACCCCGCGCATGGCGCTGACGACCGCCGAGTACCTGGCGTTCGAGCACGGCTACCACGTGCTGGTGATCCTGACCGACCTGACGAACTACTGCGAGGCGCTGCGTGAGATCGGCGGCGCCCGTGAGGAGATTCCAGGTCGGCGCGGGTACCCCGGTTATATGTACACCGACCTGGCGAACCTCTACGAGCGCGCCGGCGTGGTGGACGGCCGCCCCGGCTCGGTCACCCAGCTCCCGATCCTCTCGATGCCCGACGACGACATCACCCACCCCATCCCCGACCTGACCGGCTACATCACCGAGGGCCAGATCGTGGTGGACCGTGGCCTGAACGCCAAGGGCGTGTTTCCGCCGATCAACCCGCTGCCCTCTCTGTCGCGCCTTCAGGGCAACGGCATCGGCAAGGGCAAGACCCGCGCGGACCACAAGAACGTCTCCGACCAGCTGTTCGCCGCCTACGCCAACGGCCTCGACCTGCGCAAGCTCGTCGCGATCACCGGCGAGGACGCGCTGACCGAGAACGACAAGCTGTTCCTCCGCTTCGCAGACGACTTCGAGAACTACTTCATCGGCCAGGGCGACCAGGACCGCAGCATCGAGGACTCGCTCACGGTCGCCTGGGGCATTCTCTCCAAGCTGCCCCAGAGCCAGCTCACCCGCCTTTCGCGCGACTCCATCGACAAGTTCTACGGAACCAAGATCGACGAGATGTGGCGGGGCAACCGGATCTAAGGCTGTAGCATGTGGCTTGTAGCTTGTCGGGGGGAGCCGGACCTCTCGCCACAGGCTGCGGGCCACGCACCACAAGCCCCACCGACGAAGGAGGTGGACTATGGCAGGACAGATCAGCCCGACCCGCAGCGCCCTGCTCGCCAGCAAGGCCAGCCTCAAGACCGCGTCGAGCGGCGCGGACCTGCTCAAGCGCAAGCGCGACGCGTTGATCGGCGAGTTCTTCGCCCTGGTCAAAGACGCCCTCGCGGCGCGCGAGCAGCTGGGCGGCATCAGCAAGGGCGCCTACACCAGCCTGTTCGGCGCCAAGGCCTGGGACAGCCCCGAGGCGGTCGAGAGCCTTAGCCTGGCCGGCACGGGCGACTACGCGATCGACATGCAGATCGAGAGCATCTACGGCGTCAAGGTGCCCAAGATCAACCTTCCCGAGCGCGCGCGCGCAGCCAACTTCAGCCCGATCAACGTCGGGGCGCGCACCATCCAGGCCGCCACCGAGTTCGGCGGCGTGATGGACGCCATCGTGCGGGTCGCCGCGACCGAGACGAAGCTGCGCCGGATCGGCGAGGAGATCAAGAAGACCTCGCGCCGGGTGAACGCGCTGGAGCAGGTGTTGATTCCCAGCATTCAGGACGACATCCGCTTCATTCGCGGGGTGCTTGACCAGCGCGAGCGCGAGAGCAGCTTCGTGCTGAAGAAGATCAAGGCCAAGCTCGAAGCCGAGGCCGCCCAGGACGAGCCGAACGTGCAGGCCGGAACCCACGGCAGCGCCGCTGACTGAGCCTTTCCAGCAAGGGCAAAAGCCGTCTCCTCCGGGAGGCGGTTTTTTATTCCAGCCGCTGGGCGGCAGCGCTGAGGTTGGCCCGCGCCTGCGCCTCCAGTCCCGCGAACTCCGGGGTCCAGTAGAGGCGTTCGCGGCTCAGAAAGGTCCGCAGCACCTGTGCCCGTCCGGCGCGGTAGGCCGCCTCCGGCACGAAGGCGTATTCCCGGCGGATCGCCGCGTCGTAGGCCGCGAACACCTGTGGGTCGCTGCCCAGGATGCCCAGGTCGGCGTCGGCCAGCAGCGCCTCCACGCGCGTCGAAGGCGGGTAGGTATGTTGGGTGACGAGGATCAGCGCCCGGACCCCCCGGAGCAGGCCCGGGTCGGCGTCCTCTGCCCTCAGCCACTTCCCGAACACGTCCGCACTCCGCGCCTCGTTGTTCCCGGCCTGGGGGTCGGAGATCAGGTCGTGGCCCCAGGCAGCCAGCCTCAGCGCCGGGGTAAGCACACCGCGCGAGGCGGGAGCACCGAGCATCTGCTGCACGTGCGCCGCGTCGTGGTAGGCCCGGTCCGGCGCAGCATAAAAGGGGCGCGCGAACGCCTCGGCCCGCGCGACCAGAGGCTGTCCAACGGGGCCGGTCACGCCCGCTTCAGCCTTCCAGCTCGGGTTTGGCGTCCCGCTCCATCAGGCTGGAGATGCCCTCGGCCGGGGTCCACTCGCCACTCGCCACCTGGGCCACCGCCCGCACGATGGGCAGGTCGTGGCCGTGGGCAGTGGCCCAGGCTTCCAGCAGGCCCGCCGTCCGCAGACCCTCGACGACCTTGCCGCCCTGCCCGGGGTCCTGCCCACGGGCAATGGCTTCCCCGGCGGCGCGGTTGCGGCTGTGGCGGCTGGTGGCGGTGGCGATCAGGTCGCCCAGCCCGCTCAGCCCGTAGACGGTGTCCTCGTGGGCGCCCTGCGAGACGAGGTAGCGGCGCATCTCCAGCAGGCCGCGCGTGAGCAGGGCGGCCTTGGCGTTGTCGCCCAGGCCCAGGCCGTCACCCATTCCCGCCGCCAGCGCGATCACGTTTTTCAGCACGCCGCCCAGTTCCACGCCGACCTCGTCGCGGCTGGTATAGACGCGCAGGGCGGGGGAGAGCAGCGCCGACTGCACCGCCTCCGCCAGCCCGGGGTCGGTGCTCGCCACCACCGACGCGGCGGGCAGGCCGCGCCCGATCTCCTCGGCGTGGTTGGGGCCGCTGAGGACCGCCACCCGCCCGAAGCCCAGTCCCCGCGCCAGATCGCTGAGGCGCCCACCGTCCGGGGCCAGCCCCTTGGCGCACAGCACCACGCCCAGGCCGCGCGGCAGCCCCGCGAGCAGTTCCGGCACCCCGACGCTGGGCACCACAACCAGGGCGAAGTCGGCGCCCTCGACTGCCCCCCCCAGTTCGGAGGTGACGACCACCCCCGGCGGCAGCGGGACGCCCGGCAGGTACTCACGGTTCTCGCGCACCTCCGAGAGCCGCGCGGCAAAGTCGGGACGGCGTGCCCAGAGGGTCGCGGGGCGCCCCGCCCGGGTGACCGCCACCGCCAGGGCGCTGCCCCAGCCGCCCGCCCCCAGCACCGGAACGCCCTGCCCCGGAACGCTCAGGCCCATGCGAACACCCACACGCGCGGCGTTTCGGGCGTGGGCGGCGCGTAGTCGGGGTATTCCACGATCTCCCAGCGCGCGAAGCCCGCCGCCTGCAACAGCGGCTCAAGGTCGGCGGGGTCGTAGCCGCGCTCACGGTGGGTCTCGACGAATTCCTGGGTGCCGCCCGCGCCGTCGTGGAGGCGGCAAAAGGCCTGCACCACGCCGAGGTTCTCCTCGGGGTCGTGGTGGTGCGACCAGTGGTAATGGACCTCGCGGCCATCCGGGGTGGTCGCCAGCCCCTCGACCGCGCCGCCCTCCCACAGCTCGCGCACGGCCAGCCGGGTGTTCAGGTCGCAGGCGAGCAGCCCGCCGGGGCGCAGGTGCGCGCGGGCGCGGGCCAGTGCGGCGCCCAGGTCGGCGGGCGTCAGCAGGTTGTTGAAGCTGTCGAACACGCAGGTCACTAGGTCAAAGGTCTCTCCCAGGTCGAAGGTCCGCAGGTCGCCCACGTCCAACCGGAGGTCTTCCGGCAACCGGGTGCGCGCCACAGCCAGCATCTCGGGACTGCCGTCCAGACCGCGCACCCGCCAGCCTGCCTGGTGCAGCTCGCGGGTAAAACCCCCGGTACCGCAGGCGAGGTCGAGCGCCGAGCCGGTCTCCAGCCCCCCGTCGCGGGCGTACGTCAGCACGAAATCCGCCCAGTGGTCGTACTCCACATCCGCCATGATCGCGTCGTAGACGGCGGCGAGCGCCGTGAAGGGCAGATGGTGCATGGGCGCCACTATACCCCTGCCCCCTTCCCGGCTGTGCCCCCTGCACCCCCTCCTTCCCGTGAAGCGGGCGTCAGGTCCCAGCAGCTTTTCCGACTCTAGGTGAGAGGGCGGTGAGACCCCTGGGAAGGCTTGCCCTGTAGCTCGCGCCCCGGCCTGGCCGCTACGGTGGGAACCGTTACAGGACGCCCATTTCCAGGAGGTTTGCCCATGAAGAACATGCTTGTCGTCGCCGCCCTCGGTACCCTCGCCCTCTCCTCGTGCAGCGTGTTCGGCACCCGCAGCGCCGCCGTGTCCGGCCAGCTTCAAGGCTTCAGCGCCAACCAGAACCTCGGCCTCGCCATCGTGGGCTTCAACAACGGCGTGTACACCGCGACCGGCGCCCAGCCGCAGGTGATCGACAAGTTCCTGACCGGCGGCTACACCCTGACCCTGCCGCGCAACGTGCCCCAGGGCACCTACCGGGTGGTCGTGTTCCGCGACAGCAACAGCGACGGCCGCTTCAACACCGGCGACGTGGTCCTCAGCCGCGACAACGGCAAGCTGCTGGTGTACGCCCGCCAGGACAACGCGGTCTTTGCCGGAACCAAGTTCGGCTGGAACATCTACAACAGCGCCAACCGCGACATCCAGACCACCCTCCTCAACAACTACGATCTCGAAGCCGTCTCGCAGTAAGGCGAGGGGCGAGACCAGCGAAAAGGGGCCTACGGGCCTCTTTTTTGCTGACTGTGCCAGAACAGCGGTTGAGGGTCTTCTCCCGGCTGCTAGCCGTTCACCGCGCGCTCGATCTCTTCTCGCAACTGCTCCAGCCTCGCCTCGGGCAACACAGGCGCTTGTGCTTCCGCTGTCACCTCTGCCAAGGGCACCCAGCTCACGCAGCCCAGCATCTCTGGGGTTTCCTCCAACACGGCGGGCCGGGCCAGCGGGCGCACCCGCAGCAGCAGGGCGTGGACCCAGGGGCGCCCCCGGTAGTGAAAGCGGCGCTCGATGGCACCTGCCGTCAGCGCCTGATGCGGCTCCAGCGCGAGTGCCCGCTCCAGCGACTCGACCTTATGGACCGCCACGACCTCGGCCAGCGCCGGAAGCACGATCCGGCCCGGCTGGGGATCGTCTCGCAGCAGCGCTGCGAACTCGGGCCGCAACTCCGCCGGATTCTGATGCAGGAAGGTGGGGTAGAGGTAAAAGGCGCGGTGCTCGACCTCGAAGCCCGCGTGCGTCTCCATGATGCCGCCCTTGCGGATCAGGAGAGCGGATGTGCCGGAAGTCAGGGCCTGACACTGGGTGTCCCATTCTTTGAGGGCGGTGGAGGGGGTCATGGGGAGAGGGTAGCGCGGGGAAAGGAGTTGATCGAAGGTAGCGACAGAACTGCTACGCTGAAAGCGTGGCCTTCGACTGGGACGATGCGAATAGTGAACACGTCGCCCGGCATGGGGTTGAGCCGGAAGAGGCAGAAGCGGCGGCCACCGACCCCGACCGTGTCGCCGCCCCGGCTTACCGCGCCAAGAACGGCGAGCGCCGTCAGGCGGTGACGGGCAAGACCGAAGCTGGCCGCATCCTGACGGTCGTTCTGACGCGGCGTGGCGGCCTCTTCCGCGTCGTGACCGCCCGCGAAGCCAACGTCAGTGAGCGCCGCGCTTACCGGAGGTAACCTCGTGACCGACCTCAAGATCATCACGGATATGAAGCAGATTCCCGCCTTTGCTACCGAGGACGAGGAAGGCGAGTTCTGGGCCACGCATGCTCTGGCCGAACATCTGCTCACGCCGGAGCATGCGGACAGTGACCTACTGCCCCCTGTACGCCCCCGCAAGTCCAACCCCACCAGCATTCGCCTGGGCGCCGATCTGGAACGGCGGCTGCGGCATCTGGCCGAACTGAAGGGCACGTCCTACCAGACCTTGCTCAAGGAATTCGTTCTGGAGAGGGTGTACGAGGAGGAGAAGCGGCTGAAGGTGATCTGATCAGGAGTGTGGCAACCTGAGGACCAGTAACCGTGTAATGAGTGGCAAGGGTGGCGTGTGTGAAACGCTGGCCGATGTTGTGCCGCAACGCTTTAAGAATGATATGCGAGTACTTTTATAAGCCCGCGTGCGTCTCCAGGATGCCGCCCTTGCGGATCAGGAGGGCGGAGGTGCCGGAGGTCAGGGCCTGACACTGGGTGTCCCATTCTTTGAGGGCGGTGGAGGGGGTCATGGGGAGAGGGTAGCGCGGTGGAGGGAAATGAAAAACCGCCCCGTAGGGCGGCTTACCAAGCTTACTGAAACGGAGCTTACTTGGTGAGCTTGCTGTTGGTGACCTTGTAAGCCGCCCCCGTGCCACCCTGAGCCGTGGCCATAGACACGTCAAACGAGTAAGAACCAGCTCCAGAAACCGTTTCAGTGCCCGCACCAATCACCACTCCAGCCTTGAGGCAAGGAGCAATGGTGTCAGTATCAAACGTAGCGCCAGTAGGAGCAGTGACAGTAATGCTGTTGGCAGTGGCGAGCTTAGTAGCAGCTGTAATAACTCCAGCGCCGTCAGTTTCACGCAGGGCGTTAGCAGTCTGAATCGCTTTGCCGCAGGAGAGAGCAGACTGATCCTGAGCGCGAGCACGCGCCCCCAGCAGGTTAGGAATCAGCACCGCCGCCAGAATGCCGATAATCGCAATCACAATCAGAAGCTCGATCAGGGTGAAGCCTTGCGTGTTGTTCTTCATGGTGCTCTCCTTGGTGGGCCGTCGGGATAAGGGATCGGGAGAATGACCCTCGGGCCGCTGTATGGCTTGGGCAGGTGCGGGTGTCTCCCGTCCTTGCTGAGATCCACGGTATTTATCCGGCTCTAACAGAGGTCTTACGATTCGGGCGCCCGCCGGGGGGGTTAGGGGGGGCGGCTTCACAGCGGGCGGCGGTGGTATGATGCGCGGCAGTTCAGCCTGACCCTGCTTCCCGGCATGGCCCAGGCGAACGGGGTGCACCCGGCCCCGACCTCACTTCATCCCCCAGCACGCACGGCGCGCCCCGGTCCCGACTTTGGGACGGTCAGGCGGCGCGTCCTCCCCGCCGCGTGCGCGGAAAGGCCCTGCATGGAACTGACCCCCCGCGTTCCCCCGCACAGCAACGACGCCGAGATCAGCGTGCTGGGCAGCATTCTGCTCGACAACGACACGCTGAGCGCCCTGGGCGACACGGTGGCCCCCGAGATGTTCTACCGGGAGGGCCACCGCAAGATTTTCACGGCGATGCGCACGTTGCAGGAGCGCGGCGAACCGGTGGACCTCGTGACCCTCAGCGAGGACCTGCGCGTGCGGGGCCTGCTCGACGACGTGGGGGGGCTGACCTACCTGATCGGTCTGGCCGACCAGGTGCCCACCGCCGCTTACGCCGAGCACTACGCGCGCATCGTGCAGGAAAAGCACACGCTGAGGCAGCTCATCAGCGCCTCGGGCAAGGCGATGCAGCTCGCCTACGAGGCGCAGCTTCCCCTCGAAGACCTGCTCGACCGCGCTGAAAAGATGATCTTCGAGGTGGCCGAGCAGAAGAAGAAGGGGGAAGCCTTCCAGGCGATGGGCGAGGTCGTCCACGACACCTTCGAGTACATCACCCTGCTGCACGCCAACAAGGGCATTCCCGACGGCGTGAGCAGCGGCTTTCGCGACCTCGACGAGCAGATCTCGGGCTTGCAGAAGGGGAGCCTGAACGTGCTGGCGGCGCGGCCTTCGATGGGCAAGTGCGTCTCTGCCGACACCCTGATCGACGTGCCCGGCACGGGCGAGCGGATGACGGTGGAGGCGTTCGTCCGGCAGCGGCGGCCCACGGTCCTGAGCGTGTCACCAGAAGGAGCGGTGCGCGAGACGCGGGTGGGCGCCTGGATCGACAGCGGTGTCAAACCCGTGCGCCGGGTGACCACCCGCACGGGCCGCGTGGTGGAAACGACCCCGCACCATCCCTTCCTGGGGGTGGACGGCTGGACGCCGCTCTACGACCTGTCGGTGGGCGACCGGATCGCCGTTCCCCGCGCGGTCCCGGTCTTCGGCACGCGGGAGGCCCTCAGCCCCGCGCGGGTGCGCCTGCTGGCCTATCTGCTGGCCGAAGGGGGCCTCACCCAGAGCAGCCCCCGCTGGACGAACGCGGACCCCTTGCTGGTGGAGGACTTCCGCGCCTGCCTCGCCGCCGAGTTCCCCGAACTGGAGATGGTGCGGGACGAGCGCACGGGCATCGACTACCGCCTGAGCCGCCGCTGGGCACCAGGCGAGCGCAAAAATCGTCCCAACCCCCTCACCGAGTGGCTGCGGGAACTGGGGGTCTGGGGCCAGCACGCCGACGCCAAGCACTTCCCGGCGGTGGTCTGGACGCTCCCCCGCGAGGCGTTGGCCGCCTTCTTGCGCGTGCTGCTGAGCTGCGACGGCACCCTCTATGCGCTGGCAGGCAAGGCCCGCATTGAGTTCACGGTGGCGAGTGAGCGGCTGGCCCGCGACGTGCATCACGCGCTGGTGCGATTTGGCATCGTCAGTAAGCTCTGGCGCAAGACTGAACGGTCCTGGCGGGTCGAGATCACCGACCCGCGCAGCGTGGCCGACTACCAGATGCGGGTCGGCTGGACCGGGGAGAAGGCGGGCCGGGCCATTCCGGTCAGCGCCGGGACGCGCAGCAACGTGGGGCATCCGCCCGCCGGGGCGTGGGCGCATGTGCGCCGGGCGGCGGGAGCGCGGGGCCTGAGCCTGACGGCCCTCGCCCGCGTGGCTGGGGAGAAGACGGACTCGGGCTACAACGCCCACACCGGACGCGGCTTGCCCCAGACGCGAGCGGCCCGCTACGCCGCTGTGCTGGACGACCCGCACCTCACCCTGCTGGGCAGCGACGAGCTGTACTGGGACGACATCGTGTCCATCGAGGACGTGGGCGAGCGGCAGGTGTACGACCTGACGGTGCCGGGCGACGCCAACTTCATCGCGGCCGATATCTGCCTGCACAACACGGCCTTCGCCCTCTCGATCGCCCAGAACGTCGCCCTGCGCGGCGAGAAGACGGTCGCCGTCTTCAGCCTGGAGATGCCCAGTGTGCAGCTCGCCCTGCGGATGCTGTGCAGCGAGGCGCGGGTGGACATGAACCGCATCCGCTCGGGGCAGCTCAACGAGCGCGACTTCGAGCGGCTCGCGCACGCGGCGGGGAGGCTGGCCGAGGCCCCGATGGTGATCGACGACGAACCCGACCTCACCCTCAATGCCCTGCGCAGCAAACTGCGGCGCATCGCCGCGCAACACGGGCAGCTCGGGCTGGTCGTGATCGACTACCTGCAACTGATGTCGGGTGGCAAGAGCAGCGGCGGCAGCGACAACCGCCAGCAGGAAATCAGCACGATCTCGCGCGGCCTCAAGGGGCTGGCGCGTGAATTGGAAGTGCCCATCATCGTGCTCAGTCAGCTCAGCCGCGCGGTGGAGCAGCGGCCCAACCACCGGCCCATGCTCTCGGACTTGCGGGAATCGGGCGCCATCGAACAGGACGCCGACATCGTGATGTTTATCTACCGCGACGAGTACTACAACAAGGAAACCGATCAGCAGGGCATCGCCGAGATCATCATCGGCAAGCAGCGCAACGGCCCGGTGGGCACCGTCAAGCTCCAGTTTCACTCCGCGCACGTCCGGTTCAACGACCTCGCGCCGGAGGGCGTCTGATGACCGAGGACCTCAAGGCGGCGGCCGGGGGCGCGGGCGGGCAACGGCGGCGCAGGCGGCGCCGCACGCCCCGCACCCCGGCCCAGGGCGGCGGACCGGGGCAGGTGTCGGGGGCGACCGCCGTGCCGGTGCCTGCCGCCCCGCAAAAGCGCGGGCAAAAGCGGCCGCTGGCGGCCCCGCGCATCGGCGTGGGCTGCGTGGTGCTGCGCGGCGACGAGATTCTGCTGGTGCGCGAGCGGGGGCGCTGGTCGCTGCCCAAGGGCGGGCTGGAATCCGGCGAACTCGTGCAGGAAGGCGCCCGGCGCGAGACCTACGAGGAAAGTGGGCTGGTGGTCGAGCTGCGCGACCTCGCCTTTATCGTCGAGTTTCAGGCGCAGACCTGGGGCCACCACCTCCAGTTTTTCTACACCGCCCGTGAGGTCGGCGGCACCCTGCAACCGCGCGACCCCGACCGCGACGTGCAGGAGGCGAAGTTCGTGCCCATCCGGCAGTTGCGCGAGTTCATTCGTTTCCGCCCCCGGCTGGTCGCGCTGGAAACCTGGCTGCGCGAGCGTCGGCCCCGGCATTTCGTCTTCAACCTCGACAAGGAACCCGCCATGCTCCGCAAGCGGCGGCGGGTGGGCGTGGGCGCCGTCGAGCCGGACTTCTCCGACGAGCCGACCGACGAAGCCGACCTGTAGCCCCCGCCCTGTCCACGGAGAGACCCTTCCCGGAGGGTGCCGAACGGACCGCAGGGCTTTCTCTCCCGGCGTTTTTTCTGCTACCATCAGAATATGAAGCGTTCGTTACGTGACAAGTCCGGTCGGGAGGAAGGGCCTGCCTACCCGGTCAGCGGACGCGGGTACGCCCACGTCTGCCCGTCTTGCGGCGAGGCCCTGGCCCTGTTCGACCTGCGCGACGGGGACCAGGCCTACTGGTGCCTGCCCTGCGGCAAGGGCCACCGCGCGGGCGATCCGCCGCCCGGCGCGCTGCGGCCCTTGCCCCACGCGGGCTGACCCGCTCCCCGCCTGCCCCGTCCTGGCGGGTGGGGGCGGTATGCTGGGGGCGATGACTTCCGACTTTGCCGCCGCTCCCGAGTCCCCGGCGCCGCCGCTGCTGGCCGGGCAGGTGATCGCGGTGACGGGCGCGGACCAGGGGTACGGCCGGGCGATCAGCGCCGGGCTGGCGCGGGCGGGCGCGAGCGTGGTCCTGATCGGCGGCAACAGCGAGACGCTGGCCTCCGCCGCGAGCAGCCTGGAACTCGCGGGCGGCACCGCGATTCCGCTCAAGGCCGACGTGGGTGTGCCGCTGGACTGGCTCAGCGCGCAAAACCGCATTCTGGAGATTTTCGGGGCGCTGCACGGCATCGTGCATCTGGCCGACAAACGGGCGCACACCAACTTCACGCTGCTCAGCGAGAACGAGTGGATGGACCTGTTCAACTGCAACGTGAAAAGCAGCGTCGCCATCGCCCAGATCGTGCGCCGCCGCCTCTCGGGAACCTGGCTGACCATCATCGGCCCGCACCTCGACGAGCCGGGGTTGCAGGTCCATCCCCAGCGCGGCGCGATCCGGGGCCTCGTCGAGCACGCGCACGACGAGGAACTGCGGGTGAACCTGGTGTTGCCGGGCCGGGCCAGCAGCGGCGACGAGGCCCTCGACCGCCCGCTGGCCGAGGCGGTGCTGATGCTCGCCGCGCCCACGCTCTCGCACCTGCGCGGCACGGTGCTGGAAGTCCCGCTGCCCCCGGTGCCCCGGGTGCGCGTCTCGGAAGTCAACCTCCGGTGAGGTGCCCTTACTGCTCGGCGCCCGACTCCAAGGTCGTCAACTCGCGCCCGGGGGCCGACGGGGCCAGCATCCGCCGCCGCCGCGAGTGCCTGCGCTGTGCCCGGCGCTTCACGACCTACGAGCGCGCCCAGCTCGAACCCCTGATGGTGGTCAAACGCGGCGGGCAGCGCGAGGCCTTCAATCCCGATAAGCTGCTGCGCGGCCTGACCCTCGCCACCGAGAAACGCCCGGTGGACCCCGAACGCTTGCGCGCCTTTGCCTACGGGTTCGAGGACGAGGTGGGGGTCCCGGAGCTGCCCAGCGGCGAGATCGGCAAGCGGGCGATGAGCTTTCTGCGCCCGCTCGACGACGTGGCCTATATCCGCTTCGCCAGCGTCTACCGGGATTTCGATTCGCTGGAGCGCTTCATCGAGGAAATTCGGGGGCTGAAAGACGCCGGGGACGGTTAGAACGCGCGCCGCGCCCGTCACCCCGGCCGCCCGCTGAAACGTGCGCGGACCGCCTGAGCAGTCCCCCCCCGGCCCCTGGGAGTCAGCCCGCCTTCGCCCACGGGTCTCGGCGGACCCGCACGGCGGCGTTGGCCGTCTGGGTAAGGAAGTCCGGGCAGAGGAAGCGCGCATCCGGTTCAGGCGGCCTCTTCCTTCCCGCGACCAGGCGGCGAGCCTCACTCAGCCCTGCGCTCGCTCAGCCCTGCACCCGCCCGCGCAGCGCCCCCTGCGCTTGCAGGTACTCCGCGATCTGCACCGCGTTGAGCGCCGCGCCCTTCAGCAGCTGGTCGCCCGCCACGAAGAGGTCCAGGCCACCCTCGAACACCAGTGAGGAGCGGATGCGCCCGACCTCCACGTCGTACTTGCCGGTCGCGGTGAGGGGCATGGGGTAGAGCTTGCCCGCCGGATCGTCACGCACCTCGACCCCCGCCGCCTGCCGCAGCAGCTCGCGCGCCTCGTCCGGCGTGGCCGGGCGTTCCAGCTCCAGCGTGATCGCCTCGGCGTGGGTCCGCAGGGTGGGAATCCGGACGGCGGTGCAGCTGATCTGGAGGGCGTCGTCTCCCAGGATCTTGCGCGTCTCCCAGACGACCTTCATCTCCTCGCGGGTGTAGCCGTTCTCCCCGAAGGTGTCGATGTGCGGAATGACGTTGAAGGGAATGGGGTGGGCAAAGACCTCAGCCTGCGCGGGCTGGTCGTGCAGCACCCGGTGGGTCTGGGCCAGCAGTTCCTCGATGCCCTTTTGCCCGGCGCCGCTGGTCGCCTGATACGTCGAGACGATCATGCGCCGCACCCCGAACGCCCGGTGCAGCGGCGCGACCGCGACCGCCGCGATGGCCGTGGTGCAGTTGGGGTTGGCGATGATGCCCCGGTGCCGCAGGGCCGCTGCCCCGTTGACCTCCGGCACGACCAACGGCACGTCCGGGTCGAGGCGAAAGGCGCTGGAGTTGTCGATCACGACCGAGCCGCCCGCCACCCACGCCGGGGCCAGCGCCTTGCTGATGCTGCCGCCCGCCGAGGCCAGGATCACGTCGGCGTCGATGCTTCCCTCCGGGGTG
The DNA here is from genome assembly GCF_014201885.1 of Deinococcus budaensis. Taxonomy (NCBI): domain Bacteria; kingdom Thermotogati; phylum Deinococcota; class Deinococci; order Deinococcales; family Deinococcaceae; genus Deinococcus; species Deinococcus budaensis. The sequence continues at coordinate 52,638 of NZ_JACHFN010000008.1, forward strand.
GCCTGCACGGTCAGCTCCCGCCCGCCAAAGGGCAGCGTCGTGCCTGCCGAGCGCGGGCTGGCGTACAGCAGCAGGTCGTCCGTCTTCAGCGTGCTCCCCTCCAGCACCCGCAAGAGTTCGTGTCCGACCGCTCCGGTGGCTCCCACAATCGCTACGCGCATAGACTCCTCCTTTCAAAAAAAGCGTCCGCCACGCGGGACTCTCGCGGGCGGCCGGAAAACCCCTGGGCCGCCCTCAGGGGGCTGTGGTCGTCCGGCGGCACATGGGGGCAAGGTACGGTGCCGGGGGCCGGGGGGTCAAGCGGCCCTTTCCTGGTTGAGGAAGTGCTCAAGGTGGGCCGGGGTGGAGCCGCCCGGCCCGGCTCTGGTACGGTCAGGTATGCGCGCTCACTTTCTTTCGGCCCTGACCCTGAGCCTGCTTGCCGTCGCCGCTGCCCAGACCGGGGAGGCCCAGACTGGGGGGGCACAGACCGGAAGTGCCCAGCCGGGTCAGGCGCCGCCTCAGACCGCCGCCCCGACCTCCGCCCAGCAGGAGGCGGCCCTCCAGCTGCTCACCCGCGTGTTCGGCGCCGAAACGGTGGACGCCGCCCTCTTCGCGCCGGAGTTCCTGGCGCAGGTGCCTGCCGCCGCCCTCACCCGGACCTTCGCGGAGGTCCGCGCCGGGTTTGGCCGCTTTGTGCGGGTGGACGTGTCGGGCGCGGTGCCGCAGGTCGTCTATGAACGCGGTGCGCTGAACGTCACGCAGTTCGCGCTGAACGCGCAGGGCCTGATCACGGCCTTGGCCATCGCCCCAGCTCCGCCGCAGGGCACGGCCCAGACTGCCGCCCTGCTCTCCCGCGTCTTCGGGCCGCAGACCGTGGAGGCGTCGCTCTTTGCCCCGGCCTTTCTCGCCCAGGTTCCGGCGACGGCCCTGGGTGACCTGCTGGCGGGCCTGCGCGCGCAGTTCGGGGCCTTTGTGCGGGTGGACACGTCGGGCGCGCTGCCGCAGGTCGTCTACGAACGCGGCGTGCTGAACATCACGCAGTTTGCCCTGGACGCGCAGGGGCGGATCGCGGCGCTGGTGTTCGCGCCCGTCACGCCGCAGGTCACCTTCACCTCGCTGGAGGAGGCGCAGGCCGCCTTCGCCGCGCTGCCGGGACAGGTCAGCCTGCTGGTGCGCGAGGTCGGGCCGGTGCAGACGGGGCCAGCCGCCATGCCGCCGCGCACGCTCGCCGCGCTGAATCCGGGGCGGTTGCTGGCCGTCGGCTCGACCTTCAAATTGGCGGTCCTGAGCGAGTTGCAGGCCCAGGTCACCCGGGGCGAGCGAGGCTGGACCGACGAGGTGGCCCTGACGGACGCGGACCGGAGCCTGCCCAGCGGCACCCTGCAAGACGCGCCGCTGGGCAGCCGCTTTGCGCTGCGCGACCTCGCCGCGCGGATGATCGCCCAGAGCGACAACACCGCCACCGACCTGCTGCTGCGGGTGGTCGGGCGCGCGGGGGTGGAAGCGCGGCTGGGCCAGACGGCCATGCCGAGTACCCGCGAGGCTTTCGCGCTGAAAAACCCTGCCAACCTGGCGCTGCTGCGCGCTTACCGCGCGGCGGGCCTGAACCGCGACGCCCGCCGCGCGGTGCTGGCGCAGGCGGCGACGGCGCCGCTGCCGGGCGTGAACGTGTTTCTGGCTGGCCCGGTCGCGCGCGACGTGGAGTGGTTCGCCAGCACCGAGCGGCTCTGCACCCTGATGGCCGATGTGGCGGCCCTGCCCGAGACGACCCTCAACCCCGGCGTGGCCGACCCCGCCGACTTCGCGCGGGTCAGCTACAAGGGCGGCAGCGAGGGCGGCGTGCTGAACCTCACCACCCAGGTCACCACCCAGGCGGGGCGTAACCTCTGTGTCAGCGCCACCTGGAACGATGCCCGCACGCTCAACGACGCGCAGTTCGTCGCCCTGTACAGCGGCCTGCTGAAGCTGCTGCGCTAGGGAGCCTGCCCTGCCCCGTTCCGGAAACCGGGCACTTTGTCGGGTGCCCGGCTCCGGCGGCCCGGGGGCTGACCGGCTGAAGGGGGGCAGAGTCGCCCCTGGGTCGGGCGGCCTGGACGCGGCGGCAGCGGCCCGCCCTGGCTCCCCGGCTCCCCGCGCGGGAGGCCGCGCGCAAAGGGACAGCAAAATCCCCCGCACGCGGCGGGGGAGAGGGGCGCCTACTTCCGCCGCTGCCAGTGCTGCAAGGTGCCCACCACGCCCCGGCGGAAGAACAGCACGACCAGGACGAACACCAGCCCCGTCACGATGCCGACCGGCAGGTTGGCGGTGGTCAGCACGTCGCGCAGCAGCAGCACGATCCCCGCGCCGATCACCGGGCCGAAAAGGGTGGTCGTGCCGCCCAGCAGGGTCATCATCACGACCTCGCCGGAAGTGCGCCAGTTCAGCACGTCGAGGCTGACCACCCCATGCCCGAAGGTGAACATGCTGCCCGCCAGCCCCGCCAGCCCCGCGCTGATCAGAAAGGCCGTGAACTTGAAGCGGGCCGGGTTGTAGCCGATGCTCTGCGCCCGCTGCTCGTTGTCGCGCACTGCCTGCTGCGCCTGCCCGAAGGGGCTGCGAACGGTGCGGTAGGCGACGTAAAACCCGAGGGCGAAAACGACGAGGCAGAAGTAGTAACGGGTCAGCGAGTCGCTGAAGTCCAGCCCCAGGAAGCCGGGCCGCGCGAAGCCCTGGAGGCCGTTTTCGCCTCCCGTCACGTCGGTCCATTGCAGCGCCAGGAAGGAGAGCATCTGCGCGAAGGCCAGCGTGATCATCGAGAAGTAGATGCCGACCGAGCGCACGCTCAGAAAGCCGATGGGCAGGGCGATCAAAAGGGCCGCCCCCGTGCCCCCCAGCATGGCGACCGGGACGCTCTGCCCGTGCGTGAGCAGGAACGCGGTGACGTAGGCGCTCGTTCCCCAGAAGGCCGCGTGCCCGAAACTCAGCAGGCCGGAAAAGCCGAACAGCAGGTCGAAGGCGACCGCGAACAGGCCCCAGGCCAGGATGTCGAGCGCGAGCACCGGGTAGATCAGCCTGGGCAGAACCAGCAGCACCACGCCGAGGCCGATCAGCCACGCCGCGCGGGTCATCCGCTCGCGGTCGGTGCGGGCCGCCGTGCGCGGAATGACCGTCATCTGGCTCCCTCCGGCAGCCCGAACAGCCCGCTGGGGCGCACCAGCAGCACCAGGGCCATCAGGATAAAGACCAGGGTGTTGGCGATGGGCGGGTAGAAAAAGGCCCCGATGGCCGCGAGCACGCCCACCGCGAAGCCGGTGATCACGCTGCCCAGAATGCTGCCCATGCCGCCGATCACCACCACCGCGAAGGTCGTGATGATCAGTTCGGCGCCCATGTACGGCTCGACCGAGTAGATCGGCGCGGCGAGCACCCCGGCCAGCCCCGCCAGCCCCACGCCGACGCCGAACACCCCCGTGACCCACTTGCCCACGTCGATGCCGAAGGCGCGCGTCACCCCCGGGTTCTCGGTACTCGCGCGGATGATCGCGCCCACCCGCGTCTTCTCGATCACGAACCAGGTGATCAGGCAGATCAGGAGGCTCAGCCCGATCACGAACAGGCGGTACTTGGGAAACACCACGAAGCCCAGGTTCACCACGCCCGAGAGCACGGCGGGCGGCGTGTAAGGCGCGCTCGAGACCGCGTACTGCGAGAGCATGACCTGTTTCACCAGGTCCTGGGTCAGCAGGGTCAGCCCGAAGGTCAGCAGCAGGTTGTAGCTCGGCTCCAGCCCGTACAGGCGCGAGAGCAAGCCGCGTTCCAGCACCATGCCGATCCCCGCCACGATCAGCGGCGCCAGCAGCAGCGAGGGCCAGAAGCCCAGCCCGAACGCCTGCCCCAGCGCGAAGGCCGTGAAGGCGCCCAGCATGTACAGCGCCCCGTGCATGAAGTTGACGATCCGGAGCATCCCGAAAATCACCGCGAGGCCCAGGGAGAGCAGCGCGTAAAAGGCGCCGCTCACCAGCCCGTTGAATACCTGAATCAGGAGGAGTTGTGTGTTCATGACCTGCTTTCAGAGAACGGTGTCGCTGCCAGGGCGGCCCCTCCGCCTCCGGGAAAGGGCTGATGGAGCGCCGCCCTTTCCCTCCGGCTCCGTGGCCTTGCTCTTTGCCTATTCGCTCTGCTCACGGGAGGCATTCTCAAAACTTGCACTTGCTTTCCGACAGCGGCTGAAAGGCCCGCGCGGCGGGGATGGTCGAGACCTTGGTGAAGATGTCGCCAGCCTCCTTGGCCTGCGACCTCGGCTTGACCTGCACGGTGTACACGTCGAGGATCACCCGGTGGTCCTGCGGGCGGATGTAGGCGCTGCGGGCGTAGAAGTCGCTGAAGCGGTGGCCTTCGAGCGCCTTCACGACCGCGTCGCCGCCGTCGGACTTGGCGCGGGCGACCGCGTTGAGGTAGGTCATGGTGGCCGAGTACACGCCCGCCTGCGCCCAGGTGGGCTTCTTGCCGAAGGATTTCTCGAACTTGGCGGCCCAGGTGCGGCTGCGCTGGTCGAGGTTCCAGTACCACGGCACGGTGGCGAGCGCGCCCGCGAAGGCGTCCTGGCCCAGCGCGGCCACGTCGGTCTCGAACAGCAGGCCGATCCCCAGGCCGATGCCCTGCTGGCGCAGCCCGAACTCGTTGTACTGCTTGACCACGTTCACCAGATCGGCGCCCGCCTGCATGGTGCCGAACACCTTGGGCCTCAGGCCCTGGGCCTTGAGCAGGTAGCTCGAAAAGTCGGTGTTGGGAAAGGGTGTGGCGTCGCTCTGGGTCACCATCCGGCCCTTGTTCTCGGTGACGGCGGCCATCATCTGCCGGTTGAGGTCCTGCCCGAACGCGTAGTTGGGGTAGATGATGTACCAGGAGTTGCCGCCGCGTTTGGTCACGGCCGTGCCCGTGCCGTTGGCGAGCATGTAGTTGTCGTAGGCGTAGTGGAAGGTGTACTTGTTGCACTTCTCGTTGGTGAGCGCGGTGGTGCCGCCCGTCACGACCATCACGGGAATCTTCTTGCTTTTGGCGACCTCGGAAGCGGCGAGCGCCGCGCTGCTGGTCGGCAGATCGACGAGCATGTCCACGTTCTGGCGGTCGATCATCTCGGCGGCCTTGTTGCTGGCCACGTCGGCCTTGTTCTGGTGGTCCACGCCCACGACCTGCACCTTGCCCCGGTAGCTGGGATTGGCGGCCATGAAGTCCTGGGCGGCGAGCTGCGCGGCCCGCACGCTGCCCTGCCCCGACAGCTCGGAATACACGCCCGAGAGGTCGGTCAGGACGCCCACGCGCACCGTGTTGTCGCTGAGCCGGGCGCTTTGCGCGAGGGCCACCGTGACGGCGGCGCAGAAGGCGGTGGAGACGAGGGCGGTCAGGGTCTTCTTGTGCATGGGGATTCCTCCGGGGAAAGGGGGGAGCGAGAGAACAGGGGCGTCAGACGCTGAGGTACCGCAGCAGGTCCGCGCGGCGGGACTCGACCTCGTGGGCAAGGACCTCGTCCACGACCTGACCGTCCACGAAGACGTAGTGGCGGTCGGCCAGGCGCGTGGCGAACTTGAGGTTCTGCTCGACCAGCAGCACGCTGAGGCCCTCCTGGCGCAGCTCTTGCAGCATGGCGCCGATGCGCTGCACGATCACGGGCGCGAGGCCCTCGCTGGGTTCGTCGAGCAGCAGCAGGCGGGGGCCGCTGCGCAGCACCCGCACGATGGCGAGCATCTGCTGTTCGCCGCCCGAGAGCTTGGAGCCGGGGTGGTGGCCGCGCTCGCGCAGCACCGGAAAGGCCTCGAAGGCGCGCTCGGTGCTCCAGCCACCGGGCCGCGCGGGGGGCAACTCCAGGTTCTCGTGCACGCTGAGGCTGCCCAGGATCGCGCGTTCCTCGGGCACCCAGGCCACGCCGCGCGCCGCGACCCGGTGGCTGGGCAGCCGGGTGAGGTCGTGGCCATCGAAGCGGATCTGTCCGCTGCGGCTTCTGAGCACGCCCATGATCGACTTGAGGGTGGTCGTCTTGCCCGCCCCGTTGCGGCCAATCAGGCTGACGACCTCGCCGGGGTTCACGTGCAGGTTGACCCCGTGCAGGACGTGGCTCTGGCCGTAGTAGGCGTGCAGGTCCCGCACCTCCAGCAGCGGCGCCGTGCCTGACAGGGCGGAGGAGGGGAGGGGAGCGCTGAGCGTCATCCGTGCGCCTCCTCGCCCAGGTAGGCCTCGATCACGCGCGGATCGCGCCGCACGTCGTCGTAGCGCCCGCTGGCGATCACGCCGCCGTATTGCAGCACCGTGATGCGGTCGGCGAGCTGCGCCACCACGCTCATGTTGTGCTCGACCAGCACGACCGTGCGCCCGCGCGCCACCTGCCGCACCAGCGCGATCACCCGGGCGATGCCCTCGGACCCCATGCCGGAAGTCGGCTCGTCCAGCAGCAGCACCCGGGGGTCCTGGGTCAGCGAGATGCCGATTTCCAGCTGCCGCTTCTCGCCGTGGCTGAGGTCGGCGGCGGGCCGATTGGGGGCGTCCCCCAGGCCCACGCTCGCCAGAATCGCGTCGGCACGCGGCCCCAGGGCCTCCAGCCGCGAGAGCGGCGTCCAGAATTGCCCCGGCAGCGGCGTCGGGGATTGCAGCGCGACCAGCACGTTCTCGCGCACGGTCATCGTGGGAAAGACCGAGCTGATCTGAAAGGAACGGCTGAGGCCCCGCCGCACGATTTGATGCGGCGGCAGGGTGTCGATGCGTTCCCCGAAGAGGCGGACCTCGCCGCTCGTGGGGCGCAGGAACCCCGAGAGCAGGTTAAAGAGCGTGGTCTTGCCCGCCCCGTTCGGCCCGATGATCGCGTGAATCTCGCCCCCGTGAATCTGGAGCGTCACGTCGTTGGTGGCCCGGAAGCCCCGGAACTCCTTGACGAGGTGCCGGGCTTCCAGGGCGACGCCCGGACTCGGGTCGGGCAGGTTGCCGGGCACCTGGGCCGCGGCGGACGCCGCCGTCATGGCGTGAGGCCGGATGCGAATGTGGGCATCTTCTTCCCCCTTCCTGAACTGGAGTGCGGTACAGGAAAGAGGGTAGGGAGCCGCCGTTACGCTGCGGTTACACCCGGACCGGGGGTCAGCCCTGGCCCGCCCCGGCCCCGGCACGCGGGCGCGGGATCACGGGCGTCTCGTGGGCGGGGGTGTGGCCGCGCACGCCTCCCAGCAGGGCGCGCATCCGGGCGAAGTCGGCCTCAATGTCCCCGGTGGGGGTCAGGTAGCCGATCACGCCGACCCTTTTGCGGCCCCAGTCGAACACCGTGACGCCGATGGGCACCCCGGCTTCCAGCGCCATGTAGTAAAAGCCGGTCTTCCAGCCCTCGGCGCGGCGGCGGGTGCCCTCGGGCGCGACGGCGAGCACGATTTCCGGTTCGCGGCGGATGATCTCCACGACCCCGCCCACGAAGTTGCCTCCAGCGCGGCGGCGGTCGACCGGCAGGCCCCCCCAGGCGCGCAGGACCACCCCGACTGGAAAGGCGAAGAGTTCGCGCTTGGCGACCCAGTGTGCCGGGGCGCCCGTGGCCCAGCGCCAGCCGATGCCGACCCAGAAGTCCGCGTTGGAGGTATGCGGCGCGACCGCCGCCACGAACTTCGGACCCGGTGGGGGCGCCAGCACCGCCTCCCAGCCGAAGAGGCGCAGGAAAAAGGTGGCGAGGCGCGACCCCGGGGTGGGCGGGCGGTTCATCCAGGTGACAGGCACCCGGGGAGTCTACGGTTCCGCCCCGGCCCGCCCCCGGCTGTGGGACCCGGTGCAGGCGCGCGGCGTTCAGTGGGCCGCGTGCAGCAGGCGCCATTCCCGGAAGGTGACCGGAAAGAGCGGCTCGGCCAGCTCGGCCATCGCCCGCGCGAAGAGGCGCGTCTCGTACTGCGCTCCCTCGTGGTCGCGCAGGCCCAGAAAATGCAGCAGCGACCGGACATTGAAGGTGTAATACGACTCGGTATACAGCGAGAGCGGCAGCACGCCGCGCGCCTGCTCGCGCGTCACGCCCAGGCCCAGCAGGTCCTGATAGGCGCCGAAGGCCCCCCGCCACGCCTCCTGCCACACCTGTGCGGCCCGCGCCTGATCGAGCGTGCCGTCGTCCTCCACACTGGCCTGCCGGTTGCTGGGCGCCTGCTTGCGAAACCGGGGGGGCGTGAAGTTGCGCTCCTGCACTTCCACGTATCGGGCCGACACTTCATTTTTTGAGACCCCGACACGGTGCCGCACCAGCTGGCGGTCCACGAAGATCGGGCAGACAATCTTGAAAGTGATCAGATTGTGTTCAAACGGGCTGCCGTGCTGGTGCCGCAGCAGGTAGCGAATCAGCTTCTCGTCGCGGTCGTTGAGGGGCGCGTCCGAGTCGCCGCCGAAGCTGATTCGGGCGGCGTTCACCACGCTTTTGTCGTCCCCGACGTGCTGCACGAGCGACACCGAGCCGGTGCCGTCGCCCAGCGGGAAGAGGGTGGGGGAGGGGGCAGGGGTGGCAGTCATCGGAGGTCAGCTTAACGCCAGCGGTTCACGGTACGTCCAGCCCCATCAGCAGCACCTCGCCCCAGGGGGTCTCCAGCGCCGTCAGCGGCACGAAGCCCACCCGAGCATAGGCCCGCACCGCCCGGACATTGGCGGGGCTGGGGTCGATCAACACGCGCCGCAGCCGGGGCCGCTCGGCCCGCAGCGCCTCCAGAAAGGCGCGGATCACCGCTGGCCCCAGCCCCTGCCCCGTCAAGTCCGGCTCTCCGATCAGGAGGTCCACCCCCCACGTCTCGCCCTCCGGCGCAGCCCAGGGCCAGAACTCGTTCTCCTCAGTGATCCGCTCGCGCTGGATGAAGCCCGCCGCCCGCTCCTCCACCCGGAAGACGAAGCCGGGTTCTTCCTCCCCGTCTTCGAGGTAGCTGGCCCGCACCGCCGCCTCGTCGCGCTCGCCGTCGTCCCAGAAGGCCCGGACGTGGGGCGCTTGCAGCCAGCGCGTCAGCAGCGGCAGGTGCTCCTCCTGGAGCCGCTCAAAGGAGATCGTCATGGCCCTCCACTCCCGCCGCCCGCAGCGCCGCGCGGAACTGCTCCTTTGTGACCGGCAGCACGCTCAGGCGGCTGCCCCGGCGGGTCAGCGGCGAATCCTGCCACTCGGGCAGGGCGCGCAGGGTGTCCAGCGGCACGAGCGCCGCAAAAGCCAGCACGGGTTCGACCTCCACCATGCTCCAGCGCGGCTGGTCCGGGGTGGAGCGGGGGTCGTGGAAGTCGCTCGCCGGGTCGAATTGCAGGTCGTCAGGCCTCGCCTCGCCGCAGACCCGCGCCACGCCCGCCACGCCCGCCGGTTTCGCGTTCGAGTGGTAGAAGAGGCAGGGGTCGCCCGCCCGCATCTCGCGCAGGAAGTTGCGGGCCTGGTAGTTGCGCACGCCGTTCCAGGGTTCGCGTCCCACCCGTACCAGGTCCGCGTAACTGAACACGTCGGGTTCGGACTTGAGCAGCCAGCACTGTGGGCGGGCGGTGGGCATGAGCAAGAGGGTAACGCCCCGGCCCCGGCTCTCCGTGCCTTCCGGCACCGTGGCGCGCTCCGGGCCGCTCTAGACTGCCCCTGTGCGTCCCCTGCCCTGGCTTCCCGTGCTGCTGCTGCTCGCGCTGGCGGCCTACCTGCTGCCGGAACGGCTGAGTGTGCCGGGGGGCGTCCCGGCCGAGGTGACGGCGCCGCCCGCCGTGACCCGGACGCTGCCGGGCGAGCTGCCGCAGGACACCCGCGAGCTGTTCGAGCAGTCGCGTCCGGCGGTCGTGCGGGTGGAGAGCCTCAACCCGGCCACCCGCGAGGCGGGGATCGGCACCGGGTTTTTCATCTCGGAAGACGGGCAGGTGCTCACCGCCTACCACGTGGTCGCCAGCGGGCAGCTGTTTCAGATTCGCACCCTGTCGGGCCGCACCCTGCGCGCCCGGGTGACCGCCTACGATGCGGGCGCGGACGTGGCGCTTCTCCAGGTGCAGGGGCGGGGACCTTTTCCGGTGCTGAACCTTGCCGCCCGGCCGCCGCGCGTGGGCGAGACGGTGCTCGCCATCGGCAACAGCGGGGGCGACTTCCTGCAACCGCGCCGCGGGCAGCTGCTGCGGCTGGGCGCCGAGGCGGGCGACCCCACCTTCCCCCAGGGCACCCTGGAGATGACGGCGCCGCTCGCGCCCGGCGACAGCGGCGGCCCGATTATCGGCGGCAACGGGGAGGTCATCGGGGTGGTCAGTTTTATCCGGGTGGACACCAGCAACCAGACCCGCGCCTCCTACGCGGTGCCCGTCACCGAGGGAAGCGACCTGGTCGCGGCCCTGCGGCGCGGGGAGCAGCGCGACGTGCCGGTGGTCGGGCTGGTGCTCGACGTGATTCACAGCGGCGCCCAGGGGCTGCCCGGGGCCGTGATCCGGCGGGTGGCCGAGGACAGCCCCGCCGAGCGTGCCGGGCTGCGCGGCGCGACCTTCGACCAAGACGGCAACCTCACGGCCATCGGGGACGTGGTGGTCAGCGTCAACGGCCAGCCCACCCGCGACGCCGCTGCGTTCATCACCGAAGTCCGCCGCGCGCAGGTGGGCGACACCGTCACGGTGGGCTACCTGCGCGGCGGCGAGGGCCAGCCGCTCGAAGCCCGCATCGAGCTGGTGGGCAAGCGCAGCGTGACGGACCTGAACGAATAACCATCCGCTTGCGGGTCCGGCCTCACCTCCGGCCGCCAGACTGGGAGGATGTCACGCGCCTTCGTGAAAGAGGACGGCGGCGAACGCTGGATGCCGCCCAGCGCCCCCACCCGCTACCGCCTGCTGTGGCAGGGTCCCGGCGGCACCGAAACCGTGTACCAGACCGACGACCTGCTGGGCGCCCTGCGCTGGCTCGCGGGGCGCGACCGCCCCGGCTTCGAGCTGCGCGACCAGGACGGCACGCTGCTGGCAACGCTGGCGGCGTAGGCCGCGTGGCCTGCGGCTTGCCCCCTGGAGAACAGGAACGGCGGGGACGGGAGACGGGTCGCTGCGTCTCCCTGCTCTTCTGCACGACCCACGGGCCACACGCTCCAGGCCCGGCCTACAGGCCGCTTTCCCAGTCCCCCTCCAGCGTCAGCCGCACCGTGCCCGCCAGGGTCTGGCCCGGCTCCAGCGTCCGCAGGTCCACGCCGCCCACCCCGCGCGCGGCGAGGTTAAAGGCGTCGGTGGCGTGCGAGACGGGTTCAAGGGCCAGGCTGCCGTCCGGCGCCGCAAACACGACCAGATGCGAATACACGTTGTCGGCGGTCAGCACCAGCGAGCGCCCCCCCCAGTCCAGCCGGGCGAGGCCGTCCCAGGCGGTGTAGACCCGGTCCACCGGCCTTGCTCCGACCGGCTGCGGGGTGCGGTGGTCCTCTTCGGGATGCACCGGCCGCGCGCCCCCGGTGGGCAGGCTGCGTTCGTCGGTGTCGTAGGTCAGGGCGGCGCCGAAGCTCAGGGCAGGGTCCACGCCACCGTGCAGGCGGGCGAAGTAGGGGTGCAGGCCCAGACCGGCGGGCATGGTGGAGGCGTCCGCGTTCGTCAGGCTGACGGTGGTGTCGAGGTGCGGGCCGTGCAGGCGGTACTCCACCCGCGCGGTGAAGGCCCAGGGCCAGTTCATGTCCCCGAACTCCCGGCTGTCGAAGTCGCCGGCGAGGTGGGTGTCCGAGACGCGCGTCACCCGCCAGGGCCGGTTTCTCACGTCGCCGTGCTGGGCGAGGCCGCCCCCGGTGGTGGGCCGAAGCTGCACCTCTCGCCCGCCGAACGGGAAGCGGGCACCGGCGATGCGGTTGGAATACGGCAGCAGCGTGAAGCTCGCGCACTGGCTGCTGGTCTCCACCGCCGCCGGGTCCACCGCCCGCAGCACCGGACGCCCCGACGCCGCGCGCAGGTTCAGCACGCTGGCCCCGAGGGCGGGCAGCACCTCCAGCGTCAGGCGCTCGCTGACGATGGCCTCCACCCGGCGGGTCACCTGGGTCCCCGCGCCCGCGCCGCCTCGTACAGCAGGATGCCCGCCGCGACCGAGGCGTTGAGGCTCTGGACCTGGCCGCGGGTGGGAATGCGGACCAAGCCGTCACACTTCTCGCGCACCAGGCGCCGCAGGCCCTCGCCCTCGGCCCCGATCACCAGCGCGACCTTGCCGCTCAGGTCGGTGCGGCCCACGTCCTGCGCGGCCTCGCCCGCCGCCCCGTAAACCCACACGCCCGCCTCCTTGAGCTGGTCGATGAGGCGCGGCAGGTTCTTGGTCTGGGCGACCGGCAGGTAACTCGTCGCGCCCGCCGCCGTCTTGGCGACGACTGGCGAGAGCGGCGCGCTGCGGCGTTCCTCCACGACCACCCCGTGCGCGCCCAGCACCTCCGCCGAGCGGATGATCGCCCCGAAGTTGCGCGGATCGGTGACGCCGTCGAGCAGCACGACCAGCAGGTCCTCGCCCCGCGCCTCCGCCCGGTCGAGGATGTCGTCCACGCTGGCCCAGGCGAGGTCCTCGACCTCCGCGATCACGCCCTGGTGCCCGGTGGTGCCCGCGATCTGGTCGAGTTCGATGCGGGGCGAGAACTTCAGGCGCACGTCAAACGTTTTCAGCTCCTGCACGAACGCCTCCTCGACCCCGCGCGCGACCAGCAGTTCCGTCACGCGCCCGTCCTTGAGGGCTTCGAGCACCGGGTTCCGTCCGTACAGCAACATGCGGCCAGTCTAAAGGGCGGCCAGTGCAAGGGGCGGGCCGTCTCCGTCTGGGGGGTGTTCCGTCCGGCAGGGCGTGGGGACCCTGGCCCAATGCCTAGTCCTCCCAGGCGTCCTCGCGGGGCTTGACCTTCGGCTGCGCGGTGTAGATGGCGGGGTCGCTGGGGTTGCTCGCGGCGATCAATCGGGCGATCTCGGCGGCGTCCGGTTCGGCCAGCACCCGCACGAAGTCCGACGGGTTGAGGACCGTCTCGCGCAGCGGCCAGCCGCGCGCCTGCGCCAGCCGGGCGAGGTCGGCCAGCGCCTGACGGCCCGCCTCGCCGTAGGCCGGACCGAAGGCCGCCGCCGTGAGCAGCGCCTCGTCGCCGCGCGTGACCAGCGCCGCGTAGCGGGCCGCCGTGCGGACCCCCTGGCCGTCGGTGATCAGGGTCAGGGTGCCGCCCCCGGCGCGGGCCTCGGCGCCGAGGTGGGCGAGCAGGTCGCGCTGCGTTTCCAGCGGGGCGCCGGGCAGCCCGAGCGGGTCCAGGATGTGCATGGGGGGCAGTCTAGAGCAGCCTGCCTGCCCCCGGGCGCGCCCCCACTTTCCCGGCGCGGCGCTATCCTGCCGGGCATGAAGCAAAAGCTCAGTGCCCTGGTGGCGCAGGCGCGCGGCGGGCGCGTGGTGCGCACCCCCTTCGTGGAGGGCGACGACATCGACCGCCGGGTGCTGCAAGACGACGAGGTGCGCTTCGTGATCGCGGGCGGGTTTCCCGACGCCCGCCGGGTGATCCTGACCCTGCACCCCGCCCATATCCCCGAGGTGGACAGCGGCGTGACCGTGCTGCGCGTGACCCCCGAACCCGGCGGCCCCGGCTGGGACGTGCAGGATTTCGCGGTGCAGCTGCGCCGTCTGGAGCTGTCCGAAGACCAGCTCGGGGACCTGCGCGAAGACCGGGGCGGGGCCTTTCTGGTCGCCGCGACGGGCAAGGCCGCGCAGACGCTGGAGACCCTGACCGAGCTGGGAGGCCGCCCGGTGGCGGTCGAGGAGGTCGGGGAGACGGCGGGCCGGGGCAGCAAGACCCGTGAGGTCGTGGTGCCCTCCATGCGGGTGGACGTGGTGGGCGCCAAGGGCTTCGGCGTGAGCCGCGCCTACTTCCAGCAGGGCATCGACGGCGGCAAGGTGCGGCTCAACGGCGCGCCTGCCCGCGCCAGCAGCGAGATCCGCGAGGGCGACAGCCTCAGCGCCGAGGGCCTGGGGCGCATCGACTTCAAGCGGGTCGTGAACGAGACGCGGCGCGGGAACTTCAAGGTGGAGCTGGAGGTGCATCGCTAGGTGTACCCGCCCGCCGAGCCGTCCGCCTCCGGCCTCCTGCCTGTGGGCGAGGGGCAGCACATCTACTGGGAAACGTCGGGCAACCCGCGCGGCAAGCCCGCCGTCTTCCTGCACGGCGGTCCCGGGGGCGGCATGGGCGCGGGCTACCGCCGCCGCTTCGACCCCGAGCGGTACTGGACCGTGGGCTTCGAGCAGCGCGGCTGCGGCCGCAGCGTTCCGCTGGCGACGGACCCGGCGCACCGGCTCGACCTCAACACCACCGGAACGCTGATCGCGGACATGGAGGCGCTGCGCGAGCACCTGGGCATCGGGCGCTGGCTGCTTCAGGGCGTCTCCTGGGGCACCGCGCTGGCGCTGGCCTACGCGCAGGCGCACCCCGGGCGCGTGAGCGAACTCGTGTTGATGGCGGTCGCGCCCACCGACGCCCGCTACGTCACCTGGATCACCGAGACCGTCGGCCTGCTGTTTCCGCGCGAGTGGGAAGCCTTCGTGCAGGCCGGGGGGGTCAGGGCGGGCCAGCGGGTGGTGGACGCTTACCGCGCGCGGCTGGCCTCGCCGGACCCTGCGGTGCGGGAGGCGGCGGCGCTGGCCTGGTGCCGCTGGGAGGACACGCACATCTCGCTCGATCCGGGGTTCGAACCCGGCCACACGCTGGCCGCCGCGTCTCTCGAAGCCCGGCAGGTGTTCGCCACCCTGGTCACCCATTACTGGGCGCACGCGGGGTTCTGGTCAGAGGGCGCGCCCCTGAGCGCCATGTCCAGACTCGCGCACATCCCCGGCGTGCTGATTCAGGGCCGCTACGACGTGAGCGGCCCGGTGGGCTTCGCCTGGGCGCTGCACCGCGCCTGGCCGGGCAGCGACCTGATCCTGATTGACGATGAGGGCCACGGCGGGCCGCGCATGGTGGCCGCCATCCGGGAGGCGACGGACCGCTTTGCCGCCCAGGTGTCCCCGGCCGGGCCGCCCGCTTCCCCCGCCGCCCGCGAGACCCCGCCGTGATCGACCTGCTCTCCCGCAAGCCTGGCCTCTCCCCCGAGGACCTCACGGCGGACCTCGCCCCCAGCGCCCGCTTTCAGGGGGTGCGCTTCGAGACCTACCGCCCCAACCCCGACTTTGCCAGCCAGCAGGAGGCGCGGGCCAGTCTCCAGGCTTTTCTGAAGGGCGCGCAGGTGCGGCCCGGGGGCTTCCGGCTCTTTCGCCGCGCCAAGCCCGAGGGCCGGGGCCTGTACCTCGACGGCGGTTTCGGGGTGGGCAAGACGCACCTGCTCGCCAGCACCTACCACGCGGCGGAGGGCCGGCGCGCCCTGATGAGCTTTCAGGACCTGATGTACGCCATCGGGGCGCTGGGCATGACCCGGGCCGTGGAGGCCTTCCGGGGCCACGACCTGCTCCTGATCGACGAATTTGAACTCGACGACCCCGGCAACACCCACATGGCGAACACCTTCCTGGGGCAGCTGATGCCCGGCGGCACCAGCGTGGTCGCCACCTCCAACACCGAACCCGGCGCGCTGGGGCAGGGGCGGTTCAACGCCTCGGACTTTCAGCGCCAGATTCAGGGCATCGCCGAGCGCTTCGAGACCCGGCGCATCGACGGCCCCGACTACCGCCAGCGCGGCACGGTGCCGGACCAGCCGCTCACGCCCGCCGAGTTTCAGGTGTGGCGGGCGCGGCAGCCCGAGGCCTCGCTGGCCGCCCTGACCCACCGTGACCTGGGCCGCCTGCTGCTGGAGGTGCATCCCAGCCGCTTCGCCCGCCTGCTGAGCGGGGTGCAGGCCCTGGCCGTGACCGACCTCGCCCCGATGCCCGACCAGAACGTCGCCCTGCGCTTCGTGCATTTTGTGGACAAGCTCTACGACCTCGGCGTGCGCGCGGCCTTTACCGGGGCGCCGCTGGGCAGCCTCTTCAGCGAGACCTACCGCCACGGCGCCTACGCCAAGAAGTACAGCCGCTGCCTCAGCCGCCTCTCGGAGCTGCTGCGGGAAGCGCGGGCGGGGCTGTAAGGCCCCCCCCCGGCGCTACTCCTCCCCGTCCAGCGCGGCGACCGCCTTCTCGCTCCAGGCGCGGCCCTCGTCGCCGCCCCACAGCAGCCAGGCGATGTATCCGCGCGACGGCTTGTCGCCGCCTTCGCCCGTCTGACCGAGGTTGTCGTGGGCGTGCCGGGGGAAGTACTGGGCGACGTGGCGCACCTCTTCCTCGCTCAGCGCGCCGCCCGCCGCGAGCTGCTCGGCCATATGTTCCCCGACCTCGGTGCCGCCGAAGCCGTGTTCCTCCCGCAGGCGCAGGCCCTCGCAGGCGTTGTCCTGCACGGCGCGGGGGATGGACAGGTCTGCTTTGCTCTGGCTCATGCTCCCACCTTGCCCGGCGCGGCCCCGGCGGGTCGGTGGGCCAGCCCGCCTTGTTCAGGCCCTATGAAGAAAGCCCCCGCGCGGGGCGGAGGCGTGGGGCAGGGGAAGGGGTGGTGCCGAGAACGGGACTTGAACCCGTACGCTTTGCAGCGGCCGATTTTAAGTCGGATGCGTCTACCGATTCCGCCATCCCGGCACGGGGGGGAGGAGCGCGCCAGCAGAGTATAGAAAAAACCCCGCCTCCAGGGGCAGGGCTTTGTCGGTGGTGGAGGTGGGCGGAGTCGAACCGCCGTCCAAAGGTCCGTTCAGCGTGCGTCTACGTGTGTATCCCGCTGTTTGATTGTCGGGTTCGGGGCCGTCAGAGGGCGGACTGCCCGGAACCGTATCTCCACTTGTTTTCGCCTTTGGCTATGGAACCTCGCCTGGGCTAGCCTTCTTTTGTTACAGTTCGCGCCTCGCCAAAGGCCGGGCTAGGCGGTCACCGTCTCACTTAAGCAGCGAGAGCGTAGTTCTGGTTGCCAATTAAAGGCTTTGCCGTTTTTTTACGAGGCCAACGGCACCTCGACACGCAACAGCGCCTTCAGTTCCCCTGTCGAAACCGGGTCACCCCCAGCGGGTAAAGCTGCCGGAGTCTCCGGCATCAGGAAGTCTAGCAGAGCTGCCCGGTCGGTACCCTGAGCTGCGGCACGTTGTTCTCTCATGCGCCTTTTCTTGTGGGGCAGGCCCTCACCAGGGCCGCCTCCCCCGGCACCGCGTTGCCTGAGACCGGAGGCACCGCTTGCGCCCGGAGGGGTCCAGTGCCCGGCGACTCCTGCCGCACGCGGGGCTGTCAGCAGCTGCACGGGCGTCCCGGTCACCCGGGCCTCCCCGGTGGCGGGCGGGGTGTGGGCGCCGGAGGCGGCGCTTGAAGGGTCGGCCGCGCGGGCGCCCGCCACCGGGGGAGGTGCCAGCTAGTCGGAGGCCAGCAGCTCGCGGTCTTGCACCTCGCTGTGGGCGTGCCAGCGGTGCAGGGCGCCGTCGAGGTCGGGCATGACCAGGCCGCGCTCGCTGGTCAGGGCGCTGTAGGCGGGACGCGGGGCGCCGAGGCCCAGCGCCGAGGTGGGCACGGCCTCCACCCGCTCCGGGTCCAGCCCGGCGGCCCCGGCGACCTGCCGCGCGAAGTCGGCCCAGCTCACGGCGCCCCGGTTCGCCAGGTGCCACAGGCCGCCTTCGCCGTCAATCAAGAGGTCGAGGGCCGCGTGGGTCAGGTCGGGCACGTAGGTGGGGGAGACGACCTGATCGTGCGCCGCGTGCAGCACCCGCCCCGCTTGCAGCTCGCGCCGGACGTGGGCGGCGAAGTTGTGGGGGTCCCAGGGACCGAAAAAGGCGCTGGTCCGCACGACCAGGGCGTCTGGGAGCGTCTCCAGCACCCCCTGCTCGGCGGCGTGTTTGCTGCGGCCATAGGCGTTCAAGGGGTTGGGCGGGTCGGACTCGACGTAGGCGCTGCTCCTTTGCCCGTCGAACACCAGGTCGGAGGAAAAGGTCAGCAGGCGGGCGCCTCTCTGGGCGCAGGCCTGGGCGAGCAGCCGGGGACCGTGCGCGTTCTCGCGGTCGTTGCGGGGGTCGTGCTCGGCGTCGTCCACCCGGACGTACCCGGCGGCGTTCACGACCCCCCAGGGCCGGTGCTCGCGCAGCGCCCGCTCGACCGACCCGGGGTCCGCGATGTCGAGGTCGTGGCGCGTCAGGAGCCGGAAGGGCAGGCCGCGCCCCTCGCAGGCGCGGGCAAAGGCGCGGCCCAGCGTGCCGGTGGCGCCGGTGATCAGCAGCGGACGGCCAGCGGGGCGTTCGGCCCGCACCCGCCCGACGGCGGGAAAGGTCAGGCGCTCGGCGCGGCGCCACCAACCGGGACCCTCCAGCACCGGGTGCGAGGGCGCCCGGCCGTGGGCGAGTTCGCGGGCCAGCCCGGCCAGGGCGGTGGGGCGCGGCTGGGAACCGCCGCGCACGTCCCACAGGCCGCTCTCGTAGTGGCCGTCGCGGCGGGTCAGCAGGCTGTTCCACTCGAAGGCGCCCAGCGCGGCCCAGGCGGTCACGGCCCGCACGTCGGCGCCTTCCCGGCGGACCTGCTCGGCCTGCTGCCACGCTTCTGCCAGCCAGCGCAACTGCTCCTCGCGGGTGCAGCCCAGGTGGACTTCGGTGATCGCCAGGGGCAGGCCGTAGCGCGCGTGGGCCTCGCGCAGCCGCTCGCCGGGGCCGCCGACCCCCTCGCCGCGCACCCGCACGGCCTCGACATCGGCGTAGGCCTGCCGCCCGTTGCCGCCGTGGGTGTGCGGGGGGTAGCGGTGCAGCCGCTCGTCCAGAAAGCGCTCACTGGTCACGTACACGTTCAGGCCCAGCACGCCCGGCGGGCAGGGGTGCTCGGCGAACCACAGGATCTCGCGCTCGGTGGCCCCGATCCAGCGCAGGTAGCTCCACATCGGATGCTGGGGGCCTACCCGTCCCAGCAGCAGGTCGAAGCTCAGCCAGCGCCGCTCGTTTTCGAAGTCGGCCTGCTCGCGCAGCGCCGGGGTGCTCGCCACG
This sequence comes from Deinococcus budaensis, assembly GCF_014201885.1. Taxonomy (NCBI): domain Bacteria; kingdom Thermotogati; phylum Deinococcota; class Deinococci; order Deinococcales; family Deinococcaceae; genus Deinococcus; species Deinococcus budaensis. The sequence continues at coordinate 71,502 of NZ_JACHFN010000008.1, forward strand.
TGCCCCAGATCCTCGGTCTGCACCAGCTGGGCCTGTGGGTTGACCCGCCGGATCTCCTGCATCGCCAGCACGGTGGCCCGGAGCTGGTGCTTCAGCGCCTGCCAGAAGCTGCGCTCGTCACGGGCGTGGGGGTACCAGTGGCCGTAGAGCGCCGAGAAGCGGGCGGTCGTCAGCGGCTCGTTGACGGGCGTGTACATCTGCACCTGCGGATAACGCTCGGCCACCGCCCGGGCGTAGGCGGCGGCCCCCCGCGCAAAGGCGGGGTCGAGCAGGTGCGTATGGCGCGGGCCGGAGCCGTGGTGGACCAGGCCCACAATCGGCGCCACGCCCCGCTCTGCCAGCCGGGAGAGCCGCGCGTCGGCCCAGCGCCAGTCGGCCCGCTGGGGTCCCTGCGGGGCGGTTTTCTCCCACAACAGCGGAAAGCGCACCGCCGAGGCGCCCAGCGACGCCAGGCGGTCGAGGTCGTCCAGACGGTGGTCGAAGCCGCTCAAGGACAGCTGATCGAGGGTCTGGTCGCCCACGCGGCTGACCGTCGGCTCGACGCCCACCCACAGTTTCAAATTCTCCATGTCCACCTCTGCCGGGTTCCCGGCTGACTCCGCATGCCCAGAGCCACCGCGCCGCGCCCGGTCTCTCCCCGCCCGGGGGCGGGTCCAGCGAAAACGTCCACCCCTCCCCTCCTGGCCCCCACGCCGCCCGGAGGCGGCGGAAGGCGGCGCGCAGGAGCGCCCCTGTCTGGAAGAGGGCGAGGCCGTCCGAGTGTCCTGCCTCCGGCCGGAGCCGGAAACCTGAGGGGCATTGTGAAGTGCAGGTCAACCCTGGCAGGCGTGGAAGCCGAACGGAAAACTTAATGTGTGGGCCGGTGGGGCGCCTCCCGGGGAGACCGGGGGCCGCTCGGGTGTCCCGGGCGGGCGCGGCCCCAGACAGCCGCCCTCAGCGCGGGCCAGAGGAGGGGGGGCCAGACGAGAGGGGGCCAGACCAGAGTGAGCCAGACGCGGGAGACGCCGCGTCCCGGTCTGCCAGCCGGAACCCGGCGAGCAGGGGGCGGTGGTCGCTGCCCGCGTCCGGCAGCACCTGCGCCCGGGTGGGGGTCAGGCCCCGGGCGAGCAGGTGGTCGATGCGCAGCCGCAGCGGGGAAAAGGTCCAGCCGGGACCGCGCCCGGCCAGATCGTGCGCGCCTGGCCCGAACGCCCGCCGCAGCTGCCGGAAGACCTGCCCACGCGGCGGCGTGTTGAGGTCGCCCCCCAGCAGCAGCGGCCCCGGCGCCCTCCCGGCGAGGTCGGCCAGACGCGCGACCTGGGCCGCGCGCACGTCCCGGGTGCGGCGCAGGGTGGCGAGGTCGCCCCGCAGCGCGCTGGACACCAGCACCGTGCCCAGGTGCGCGTTGACCACCCGCAGCTCCCGGCCCTGCCAGCGCACTCGCGTTTCCAGAAAGGTGCGGCGGCTTCCTGGCGCCGGGTGGTTGACGGCGCCCAGCACCGGCAGGCGCGAGAGGGTCATCACCTCGTGGCCCCGGCGAACCGCGTAGCCGGGCAGGCGCGCGAGCAGCTCGTCCCCGAAGCCGGGGCGCGTAAAGTTGGTCTCCTGAAGCAGCAGCAGGTCCGCGTCGGCCGCCCGCAGGGCCGAGGCGACCTTTTCCGGGGTGCCCAGGTGCCCGCGCGCCACGTTGAAGGTCACGGCCCGCAGCTCCCCGCCTGCCGGCGCTCCTGCCAGCTGGGGCCGCCAGTGCAAGAAGCCCGCGCCCCAGGCCGCCAGCAGCGTGGCGGCCAGTGCGGTCGCCACGCCCCGGCGCCGTCCCAGCGTCCACGCCAGCACCAGCGGCGCGGGCAGCAGCCACAGCGCGGCGGGGGCGTAGGCGAGCAGCAGCGTCGGGACCGTGCGTTCCCCGACCCACTCGCCCAGGCTCCAGCCCAGCGCGACCGTCAGCAGGAAAAGCCAGGCGGGCCGGGAGCGGAAGATGCCCGCGCGTGTGGCGCGCGGGGCCGGGGGGCGGGCGCAGGCGGGACCGGCCCGGCTGCCTGCGGCCGAGCTAACGGCGTTTGCGCAAAAAGGAGAGCCACCCGGCGCGCTCGGGGTGACGGGCGGGGGCGAAGTCTTCCAGGCGGATCTCGGGGGCGGGGAGGGGAGCCGGCTCCCAGCCTCCCGGGGTCAGGATCAGGCCGCCGTAGCGTCCGGCCGCGTAGAGGGCGTGGGCACGTTCCTGCTCGGCCGAGAGGGCGCGCGGATCGACCAGGGCTTCGAGCATGGCCTGGAGGGCGTCGTCCTCACAGGTCCAGCAGCCCCGTGCAAAGGTGGCTTCGTGACCGTAGATGCGAATGCGGACGGGCATGGCTACTCCCGTGCCGGACGGGCTGACCACCGTCCGGGTGGTTGTGTTGACCCGCCCAGCATAGCGCAAGCTCCGGCCCCCGGCGGCCCCCTTTCCCAGACCCTTCGCCCGGCGGCTAGCCCTTGTCGCCCAGCCGCCGCTCGTTGCCCGCCCGCAGCCGCGTGACGTTTTCGCGGTGCTGCCAGACCAGCAGCGCGGCCAGCGCCGCCACCAGGGCGCTGAGCCACAGCGGCTGCCCGCTGACCGCCGAGACCAGCACGGCGGCGGCGGCCCCCAGGATGCTTCCGGCCGACACCAGCCGGGTCAGGGCGACGGTCAGCAGGCCGATCACCGCCATGCCCAGCCCGACAAGCGGCGCCAGGGCCACCAGGGTCCCGAAGGTGGTCGCCACGCCCTTGCCGCCGCGCCAGCCCAGAAAGGGGCTGAAGTTGTGCCCCACCACGGCCGCCACGCCGCACAGTCCGGCTTCCAGCGGCCCCAGGCCCACGGTGCGCGCCAGCCCCACCGCCAGCGCGCCCTTGAGCACGTCGAACGCGGCCACGACCACGGCGGGACCGCGCCCCAGCGAGCGCAGCACGTTGGTCGCCCCGCTGTTGCCGCTGCCCACCTGCCGGATGTCCACCCCGCGCGAGCGGGCGACCCAGGCGGCGGCAGGCACCGATCCCAGCAGGTACGACAGCAGCACGGCGAGCAGGGTCAGCAGGATCACGCGCCCGATTGTAGCGGCACGGCGAGAAGGGGGCCGGCGTGCTCGCTCGGCAGTGCTCCTGACCCGGGGGGGAGAGCAAGATGACGCCGGGCCGCGCGGCCCGTTACCCTACAGGGCATGACGGTCACGCTCGATCACGTCGCCATCGCCACGCCCGATCTGGAGACCGGCAGCGCGCCCTACCTCGCCCTGGGCCTCACGCCGGAGGGTCCCGACGAGGAGGTCGCCTCCCAGGGGGTGCGGGTGCGCGCCTTCGAGGTGGGGGAGACCCTGATCGAGCTGCTCGCGCCCACCCGGCCCGACAGTCCCATCGCCGCCTTTCTGGAGCGCCGGGGACCGGGCCTGCACCACACCGCCTACCAGGTGGCCGACCTGGACGCCGAGATGGCGCGGCTGGGCGCGGCGGGCGCGCGCTTTCTCTCGCAGGCGCCCACGCCGGGGCGGGCGGGCACCCGGGTCGCTTTCCTGCACCCCAAGTGGGGCGCGGGCACCCTGATCGAGCTGGTCGAGCACCCCGCCGGGGAGCCGGGCGCCGGGACGGAGCCGGAAAGCGCGGCGCCTTGAGGCGGGACAGGTCCCGGCAGCCACCCCTGCCGCGCCGGGGCCAGCCCCTCTGGTGGTGGCCCGCGTTGGGGGTCATGGGCACGGTGTGGTGGCTGAGTTCGGGCAGTGACACGCCGGGGCCGCCGCTGGTGCATCCGCTGGACTGGGCGGCGCACTTCACGGCCTACGCGGCGCTGGGCTACAGCCTGGGCCGCGCCACCGGGAACCGGGGCTGGGCGCTGGTCCTCGCCGCGTGGTTCGGCGCCCTCGACGAGGTTCATCAGGCCTTCGTGCCGGGCCGCGAGGCGGGGATCACTGACTGGCTGTTCGATCTGGCGGGCGCCTGGACGGGGGTCTGGCTGGCCGCCCGGAGCAGCGCCGGGGCGCCGGATGTCGCAGTTCTGTCAGACACCCGCCGCTAGGCTGGCTGCCATGACCCGCGCCGTGCCCGCCGCCCCTCCCTCCTCCGGCACCGCGGCGCCGCTGCGGCCGGTTCTGGCCGCGCTGGAGGAGGTCATCCTGGGCAAGCCCGTGCAGTTGCGGCTGGCCCTAGCCTGCCTGCTGGCGCGCGGGCACCTGCTGATCGAGGACCAGCCGGGTGTCGGCAAGACCACCCTGGCGCACGCGCTGGCCCGCACGCTGGGCCTGGGCTTCCGGCGGGTGCAGTTCACCGCCGATCTGCTGCCCGCCGACCTGCTGGGCGTGAGCATCTGGGACGCCGCCGCCGCGACTTTCCGCTACCAGCCCGGCCCGATCTTCTCCGAGGTGCTGCTCGCCGACGAGATCAACCGGGCGACCCCCCGGACCCAGGGCGCGCTGCTCGAAGCGATGGAGGAACGCACCGTCAGCGAGGGCGGCGTGACCCGGCCCCTGCCCGACCCCTTTTTCGTGATCGCCACCCAGAACCCCGCCGCCTTCGTGGGCACGTCGCCGCTGCCCGAAGCCCAGCTCGACCGCTTCCTGCTCACGGTGACGCTGGGTTACCCCGACCCCCGCGCCGAGCGGCGGCTGCTGGAAACGGGCGGCCGCACGGGCACGGTGCGCGACCTGCCCGCCGTGCTGGACGCGCCCGGCCTGCTGGCCGCCCAGCGCGAGGTGGACCGGGTCCACGCGGCCCCCGCGCTGCTGGACTACCTGCAAGCGCTCGCCCGCGCCACCCGCGAGTCGCCTGCGCTGGCCGCCGGGCTGAGTCCGCGCGCCCTGCTCGCGCTGCTGGCTGCCGCGCGCGCCTGGGCGTACCTGGACGGGCGCGGCATGGTGCTGCCGGGGGACGTGCAGGCGGTCTTCCCGGCCCTGAGCGCCCACCGCCTGCCGCTGCGTGATCCCGCCCGGCCGGGAGAAGACGTGTTCGCCCGCCTGCTGGCCGACACGCCGATTCCCTAGCGTGGTGCCTGCGCCCACACGTCCCGCTTCCGCCCGGCCCGTTTCTGCCCGGTTGGCCCCCACCCGCCTGGGCGTGGCCTTTCTGGGCCTGATCGTGGTCACCCTGATCGGCTGCATCAACTACGCGCTGAGCCTGGGCTACGGGATCACCTTCCTGCTGGGCGGGGTGTGGGTGGTCGCGGCGGCGCACGCGACCCGGGCCGGGCGGTCGCTGGAGGCGGCGCTGGACGCCCCCGCCGAGGCGGTCGCCGGAACGGAGGCGGCCTTCACCGCCCGCCTGAGCCACCGTGGGGGCCGCCGGGGTCCGGGCCTGACGGTCCGGGTCCAGGCCCGCGCGGGGCAGGGGCAGCCCCGCGTGACGGTGTGGGTCCCGGCGGGGGGCACGCTGACCGCCCGGCTGCCGGTGCCCGCCGGGGCGCGCGGCCAGCTGACCCTGACCCGCCCGGAAGCGGTGGTCCTCGATCCGCTGGGCCTGTGGGAGGTCAGGCGCGACCTGCCGCCGCCGGAGCCTCTGCCGGTCTTTCCCGCGCCCGAACGGGACGCGCCGTCCCCGCCGGTCCGGTCTGTGCCGGGCGCCGGCGAGCAGGACCGGCGCGTCTCCGGCGACGAGGAGTTCAGCGGCCTGCGTCCCTACCTGCCCGGCGACTCGCCCCGGCAGGTGTCGTGGCGCCACGCGGCCCGTACCGGCGCCCTGCTGACCCGCGAGACCGACGCGCCCGCCGGGGCCGCTGCCCTGGCCCTGAACTGGGCGGACACGGCGGCGCTGGGCGACCCCGAAGCCCGGCTTTCCCGGCTGGCGGCGTGGGTGGGGGCGGCGCGGCGAGCGGGCACGCCGTTCAGCCTGAACCTGCCGGGCCGGGCGCTGCCGGTCGGCGCAGGCGAGGGCCACGCGCGGGCGGCGCTGGCGCAGCTGGCGGCCTTTCCGCCCGTGCCCGCCGCACCCCTGCCCCCGCGCCCGCGCCCGCGCCCGAAAAAGCTTCCGCCCCCGCCTCTGCCGGGAGCGCCGCTGCGCTTCACGCTGTTCGCGCTGGCGGTGGCGCTGGCTCCGGCGGCGCTGCGGCAGCCCTGGTGGCTCACGGCGCTGATCGTGGGCGTGCTGGGCTACAGCGCGGCCCGGACCCGGGTGGCCCGGACCCGGCGGCGTCTGCCTGCTCCCCATCCCGCGCTGCTGGGCCTGGCGGCGGGGGCAGGGCTGGTGCTGCTGAACGCCTCGTTCGGCACGCTGCTGGGCCGTGACGCGGGTACGGCGCTGCTGGGGCTGCTGGTCGCCCTCAAGGCCGCCGAGACGCGCACCCGCCGCGACGCCCGGCTGCTCGCGCTGCTGGGCGTGTTCGTGACCCTGACCCATTTCTTCTTTGGGCAGGGGCCGCTGGCGGCGGCGCACGCGCTGCTGAGCGTGGGCCTGCTGCTCGCCGCGCTGGTGGCCTGGACCGTGCCCCCCCCTGCCGCCCCCACCCCGGCACACTCCCCGCTGCGCCCCGCCGCCGCGCTGACCCTTCAGGCGCTGCCGCTCGCCGCGCTGCTGTTCGTGCTGTTTCCCCGGCCCGACGCGCCCCTGTGGCAGCTTCCGGTTCAGGACGCGGCCCGCACCGGCCTGGCCGATCAGGTCAGCGCGGGCGACTTTGCCAGCCTGGCCCAGAACCGCGCGGTGGCCTTCCGGGCCGACTTCGCCGGAGCGTTGCCGGACCCCGCCCAGCGGTACTGGCGCGGCCCGGTCTACGAGGCCTACGACGGCCTGCGCTGGACCCAGGTCCGGGTGCCGGGGGCGGCGCCCAGCCTCGACCCCTTCGGCCCGACCCTGAGTTACACGCTGGCGCTGGAACCCAGCGGCAAGCCCTGGCTGCTCGCGCTGGACACGCCGACCGCTCTGCCGCCGGGGGCGCTGCTCACGACCGCTTTTCAGGCCGTCACCCCGCGCCCCGCCGCCACCCGCACCCGCCTGAGCTTCCAGAGCCGCGCCGCGCGGCTGGGCGTGCGGGAAGACCCCGGCCGCCTGAACTTCGCCCTGCACCTGCCGGAAGGGGAGAGTCCGCGCGCCCGCGCCCTGGGGCTGTCGTGGCGCACGCTCCCGCCGCCCGAGCGGGTGGAGGCGGCACTGGCCTTCTTGCGCGCCGGGGGCTTTACCTACACCCTGACGCCCCCGACCCTGCCGCAGCGCGACCGGGTGGACGCTTTCCTCTTCGGCACCCGCGCGGGCTTTTGCGAGCATTACGCCTCGGCCTTCGCGGTGCTGCTGCGGGCGGCGGGACTGCCCACCCGGCTGGTGGGCGGTTACCTCGGCGGCGAGCCGGGGCTGGGCGGCGACTACCTGATCGTGCGCCAGCAAGACGCGCATGCCTGGACCGAGGTGTGGCTGCCGGGCCAGGGCTGGGTGCGGGTGGACCCCACCGCCGTGGTCGCCCCCGCGCGGGTCAACGCCGGGCTGGACACCGCCCTGACCCGCCCCGCCGCGACCGCCGCGCCTCCCCCGGACACCCTGCGCCGCGCCGCGCTGCGCCTCGACGCCCTCCAGACCCGCTGGAACACCTGGGTCGCCGGGTACGACGGCGGGCAACAGCGCGCCCTGCTGGCCCGGGTGGGGCTGGGCGGGGTCGGCGGCTCCGGGTACCTCGTCGCCGGGGCTGGGCTGCTCGCGCTGGCGCTGCTGCCCACGCTGCTCACGGCGCTGCGGCGTCCGCGCCCTGCCGACCCCGCCGCCCGGCTGCTCGACGACCTCACCCGCCGCCTGCGCCTGCCGCGCGCCCCCGGCGAGACGCCCGGCGACTATGCCCGCCGCGCCGCCCAGAAACACCCGGCCCAGGCCGCCGCGATTGCCGCAGCCGTCGCCGCCTACCACGCGGCCCGTTACGGCCTGCACCCGGGCGCGGCCGAGTTGCGGGCGCTGCGGACGGCGGTGCGCCGGGTCCGGCGCAGAGGCTGAGGGGCGCGGCGCCCGCCCGCTGGCGGTCGGCGGCTCAGGAGATTGCCGGGCGCGTTCCGTCGCCCTCCGGGTCACTCCTCCGGCGCCGCTCCCTCCAGGTCCTCGCCCAGCAGCGCGGCGCGTTCCTGCGGCGTCAGGGCGGCCATCACCCGGCGCAGCACCACGTCCACGGCCTGATCGGCGCTCTCGTCGAGGGTCAACCCGTCGAGCAGCGGCACGTCCTCGCGCGCGGCGAGTTCTTCGAGGTAGTCCTGCATCACGCGGATTTCCTCGAAATAGCGCATGTAGCGGTGCAGCGGGCGGCTGGCGGCCGTCTCCTGGTCGCGCGCCTCGAAGTGGCGGCGGTGCTCCTGCTCGTCCGGCAGGGTCACCAGCATGGACACGATCAGCGCGCCCGCGTAGTCGCTTGCCCGCAGGTAACCCGGCACCAGATGCACGCCCTCCAGCACTAGGCTGGTGCCCTCCTCGATGGCCCGCCGCACGACCGCGCCCAGCCCCACGCTGACCTGCTGCACCTGATCGCGAAAGCCCGCCAGCAGTTCCTCGCGGGTGGGTTTCTGGGGGTGGGGGGTGCCGGGCGGCAGCAGGGCTTCCCAGGCGTTGAAGGTGCTGGCGTGCAGCCCGGGGACCAGTTCGCGCGAGACGGTCGCGCGCATGACCTGCCGGATCGCGTCGGTGCCCACCACCCGCGTGATCCCCAGGCGGTAGGCGACCTCGGCGGCCAGAAAGCTCTTGCCGGTGCCGCTCACGCCGCCCAGCAGCACGACCAGGGGCCGGGGCGGGCGGCGAATGACCCGCAGCAGGCGGTAGCGTGCGCTCACGTCGGGGCCGACCTCGTCGCGCAGCAGGGCTTCGACCTTCTCGCGGATGGCCTGGCGGGTCACCAGCCGGTCCTCGCTGCCGCGCAGGTCGCGCTGGGTCACCCGGGCGACCTTGCGCGCCACGTCGGGGGCCACGCCCGCCGCCAGCAGCGACTGCACCAGCAGCCCCTTGCTGAAGGGCGCGGGCGTCCCGCCGTCCCCGCTGACCCCCAGCTTGCCCCGGTTGCGCTGCAAGAAGCGGTAGGTCAGGCGCATGTGCTCGCCGTAGCGCTCGGCCAGCAGCGCCTCGGTCAGCGCGTCGAGGTCCGGGACGCTGATCTCGCGCGCGCCCGACTGCCGCAGCCGCACGTCCGCCGCGCTCGCCACGGCGTAGGCGTCGCGCGGGGGCAGGCCGGTGTCCTCCAGCGTGCGCGCCAGCACGCCGCGGCTGAAGGGCAGCGTGCCTTTCTTGGCCGTCACCGGGATGTCGAAAAAAGCGGGGGTCTGCCGGGCGGCGGCGTCCGCGACCTCGTCTCCGGCCAGCCCGCGCGCCTGCTCGACCATCAGGGCCTGCAACTCGGCGGGGCTGACCACGCTCCTGCGCGCGTGCCGCAGCGCCTGCTCGACCCGCCGCGCCGCCGCCGCCGCGACCGCGCCGCTCGCGCCCGCGTTCACCAGCGACTCCACGACCAGCCCCCGGCTGAAGGGCCAGCCGTGCCGGGCGCTGCCGACGGTGAGTTCAGGTTGGGTCATGTCAGCGGGCCTCTCCTGGCCCCCGCGCGGGAACCGGGGGGCATTCTACGGGCGATTCCCAGGGGGCGTGGCCCCTTTTGCCCTTCCAGGGGGCCGCCTCAGGGGGTGCGGGGGGCGGGCGGCGGCCCCTCGCGGCGTAACGCCCCTTCCAGCAACAGGTTGAGCGCGAGGCGGGTTTCTTCTTGCAAGGTGCGGTCGGTGCCGTAGGCGCTCCAGCGCAGGGCGACCATCAGGTAGGTGTCCGCGATCAGGTTGCTGATGCGCTGGAGGCTCAGGTCGGTGCGGATCATGCCGGCCTGGTGCAGCGGGCGCAAGATCAGCTCGATCACCTTGCTCAGCGGCAGCGCCTGGTAGGCGGTGCGGGCGCGCTCGGGGTTGGGGTTCATCACCTCGTAGGCCAGCGGCGGAAAGAGGTCACGCTCGCGGCCGTTTTCCTCGGCCAGCTGGTCCCAGACCTCGTACAGCACGGTCAGCGGCGGCGTTCCGGCGGCCAGGCGCGCTTCCGCCTGGTCGCGCAAGCGGTCCATCACCTCGCTGCCGTAGTCGAGCAGCACCGCTTCCTTGTAGGGGTAGTAGTTGAAAAAGGTGCCGCGCGAGACGTTGCTGGCCCGCGCGATGTCGGTCGCGGTGGTCGCCTGAAAGCCGCCGCGCTTGAACAGGTCGAGGGCCACGCTGTAGATCCGCGCGCGGCGGCGTTCCTTCTGGCGCTCCCGGAGCGACGACGAATCCATGATTCCCCACGTATAGCGCGTGCGGTCCAAAATTGCACCCCGTTCAAGGTGAGGGGGCGCGGGCGTCCTGGGCCGGAGTCTCAAGGCCGGGTTAGAGAAAAGAGAGCCTGTGGGCGCCCAGGCTCAGCGATGCTGGCCGCATGGACAAGCCCGTCACCCCCCGCGTGCATGGCCTGATCGACTACGCCGCCTGCGCCCTGATGGTCGCCGCGCCGCAGCTGCTGAGGCTCAGCCCCAAGGCGCGCACGGCGTCCTACGCGCTGGCCGGGTCCTACCTGGGCGTGAGCACCCTGACCGACTACCCGGTCGCCGTGCGCCGCCTGATTCCCTTTCCGGTGCACGGCAAGATCGAACTGTCGACGGTGCCCGTGCTGCTGCTGCTGGCCGGGTTGGGGCATGGCGCCCGCGACCGGGGCTATTTCCTGGGGCTGGCGGGCACCGTGCTGGGCGCCTACGCCCTGACCGACTGGCAGGCCGACCCCGACGCCTGAGGCGGGGAAAGGGCCTACGGCTCGAAGGTGTCCTGAAAGGTGTAGCGGTCGCCGCGCACCCAGTAGTTCACGTACGATACCCGCCGCGCGCCGCTGTAGGTCGTGCGCCGCAGCAAGAAGGCGGCGGTACCCAGCGGAACCCGCAGCAGGTCGGCTTCCTCCTGGCGCAGGTTGACCGCTTCCAGGTTCTGCTCGACACGGGTGAGGGGCACCCCCAGACCGATCATCACCTCGTGGATGCTCTCGGCGCCGAGATGGTGGTCGAGCAGCGACGGCGCCAGGGCAGCGTTGATGTAGCGCTTCTCGATCACCAGCGCCTCGTCGCCCGCCGTCCGCAGGCGGTGGACGAAGATCACCGGGTCGCCCGCCTCCAGTTGCAAGACGGCGGCGATCTCGGCGGTCGAGCCGATCTGCATGGCGCGCAGCACGGTGGTGCGGTGCTCGGGGTGGCGCGCCCACTCCTTGAAGGGCCGCACCCGGAACATCCCCTGCCGGAAGCGTTTGCCGGTCGGAAAGGTCCCGGCGCCCTGCACCCGGTACACGTAGCCCTCGCGCTCCAGCTCGTCGATGGCGCGGCGGGCGGTCATGCGCGAAACCTCGAACTCGCGGGCGAGCTGCGGCTCGCTGGGCAGGGGCAGGCCCTCCAGGTAATGCCCTCCCAGGAGGCGGTCTTTGAGGGTGGTCTTGATCAGCGGGTACTTCGCCATGCTTGCCTCCGGACCCTTCCAGGACCCCACGTCGCTCGCGGCGGGTGGTCACTACGCACTCATCTTAGAGTTGGTGTCCACAGTACACAAGCGCCTGGACCGGGTCACGCCCGCAGGAACAGCCGGACGCGGGCACCGGAGTCGTTCCCAGGGCGGCGGGCGGGATAAGCCTGTCTCGGCAGCGGGGACGGGGTGCCCGCCGGGCGGGGAGGCGCGCCTCAGCCGCCGATATGCGACATCTCGACCTTGCTGGCCGTGGTGGCGCGCTGCCCCGGGGTCATCTCGCCGCGTTCCTCGCTGTAGCGGTCCTGGCGCTCCTGCCACACGCCGGCGATCCGGCCACGCAGCTCGGCGTCGGAGGCCCCGGCCCGCAGGGGCGCCCGCAGGTCGGTGCCGCTTCCCGCGAAGAGGCAGGTGTACAGCACGCCCACCGCCGAGAGCCGCGCGCGCGAGCAGTCGCCGCAAAAGGGGGCCGTGACCGAGGAGATCAACCCGACCTCGTGCCCTTGCGGGTCCAGGTGGCGCGCGGCGACCTCGCCCCGGTAGCTGGGGGTCACGGGCCGGAACTCCGCGCCCGTGCCGTCCGCGCTGAGCCGCGCCAGCACCTCGCGCGAGGGCACCACCGCGTCCAGATTCCAGCCGTTGTGGTTGCCCACGTCCATGAACTCGATAAAGCGCACGACCGCCCGTTCGCGCAGCGCCAGCCACAGGTCGCGCAGGCCCGCGTCGTTCACGCCGCGCTGCACGACCGTGTTGACCTTCACGCCCAGCCCGGCCTGAAGGGCGGCCTCGATGCCGTCCAGCACCCGCTCGGGCCAGACGCCCAGGCCGTTCATGCGCCCGAAGACCTGCGGGTCGAGGCTGTCGAGGCTGACCGTCACGCGCCCCAGCCCTGCCCCCTTCAGGTCGCGGGCCAGGCGCGGCAGCAGCAGCCCGTTGGTGGTGAGCGCCACGTCCTGCACGCCGGGCAGGCGGCTGAGGGCCGCGATCAGCTCCGGCAGGTCGCGCCTCAGCAGCGGTTCTCCCCCCGTGACGCGCAGCTTGCGCACGCCCAGCTCCACGAAGACCCGGCTCAGGCGCGTGATCTCCTCGAAACTCAGCAGCTCCTCGCGCGGCAAAAAGGCGTGGTCCGGCCCGAACACCTCGGCGGGCATGCAGTAGGTGCAGCGCAGGTTGCAGCGGTCGGTCACGCTGATCCGCAGGTCGCGCAGGGGCCGGTTCAGCCGGTCGGAGGGCACGGTCCCACCATACGCGCGCCCGCAGGCCGGATTGGCGAACTGGGCCACGCTGACCTCGCCCCCGCGCTGGCCCCGGACGCGGGCACAGGGGGCCGCCGACTGTTCCGCCGCCAGGAACGCGGACGTTACACCCGGTTCATTGATTTCACGTTAAGGCAGTCCTACCCTGCGAGGCGATCCAGCAATTCAGCCGCGCGGCCCCTGCGGCCTGCGCCCCCACCTCCTTCTCTCCACGTCGCTGCCTGTTCCGGAGGTCCGTATGACCGTTTCCCGTCTGCCGTCCACCACCGCGCCGACACGCAACCCGGCCTACGCCCGGCTGGTGGCCGAGCGCAACCGCTTCACGGTCATCATGACGGTGACCTTTCTGGTGCTGTACTTCCTGCTGCCGGTGCTGGCCGGGTACAACAAGCCCCTGATGGCGACCAAGGTGTTCGGGAACGTGACCTTCGGGTACGTGTTCGCCTTCGCCGAGTTTGCAATGGGCTGGATCATGGCGGCGATCTACGTGGTCAAGGCCAGGACCTTTGACCGTCTGGCGCGGGAGGCCCTCCAGTGACCTTCCTGCTGGCCGCCGTGATCGTGGCGATCACGCTGGGCATCACCTTCTGGGCCTCGCGGCGCAACACCAGCGCCAGTGACTTTTACGTGGCGGGCGGGCGCATCAGCGCGGGGCAAAACGGGATCGCCATCGCCGGAGATTACATGAGCGCGGCGTCCTTCCTGGGGATCACCGGCCTCATCGCCCTGAACGGCTACGACGGCTTCATGTACTCGGTGGGCTGGTTTATCGCCTACCTCACGGTGCTGTTCATCGTGGCCGAACCGCTGCGGAACCTCGGCAAGTACACCCTGGCCGACATGCTGGTCTACCGCCTGAAAGACCCCCGTGTGCGGACCTACGCGGCCGTGAGCACCATCGTCGTGAGCGCCTTTTACATGATCGCGCAGGTCGTGGGCGCCGGGTCCCTCATCAGCCTGCTGTCGGGCGGGGTGCTGACGCCCAGCCTCGCCATCCCGCTGGTCGGCGTGCTGATGATCATCTACGTGGTGGTGGGCGGGATGCTCGCCACGACCTGGGTGCAGATCATCAAGGCCGTGCTGCTGATGTTCGCCACCATCGTGATGACCGTGCTGATCCTGAACGCCTTCGGCTGGAGCTTTTCCAACCTGCTGGGCAACGTGGAGCGCCTCAACGGCCCCGAGTTCCTGGGCGCGGGCGTGTTGTACAAGAACCCCATCGACCTGATCAGCCTCAGTCTCGCGCTGGTGCTGGGCACCGCCGGGCTGCCGCATATCCTGGTGCGCTTCTACACCGTGCCCACCGCGCAGGACGCCCGCAAGAGCGTGGTGTGGGCGATGGTCCTGATCGGCGCCTTTTACGTGATGACCGCCTTCCTGGGCAACGCCGCGAACGTGCTGGTGGGCCGCGCGGACATCGCGGAAGCGAACGCGGCGGGCAACATGGCCGCGCCGCTGCTGGCGCAGGAGCTGTTCGGCGGCGCCGGGACCGTGGGCGGCGAGTTCGGGCTGGCCTTCGTGACGGCGGTGGCCTTTGCGACCATCCTGGCGGTGGTGGCCGGGCTGACCATCGCGGCGAGCACCTCCTTTACCCACGACATCTACAAGGGCGTGATCCGCAAGGGCCAGGCCACCGAGAAAGAGGAGTTCCGGGTGGCGCGGCTCGCCACGGTCGCGGTCGGCATCATCGCGATTGGGCTGGGGTTGCTGGCGCAGTCGCAGAACGTGGCCTTTCTGGTCGCGCTGGCCTTTGCCATCGCCGCGAGTTCCAACCTGCCGGTGATTCTCTTCACGCTGTTCTGGCGCCGGTTCAACGCGACCGGGGCGATCTGGGGCATCGTGGGCGGCATTCTGACCTGCCTCGCCCTCATCGCGGTCGGCCCCAACATCATGGGCGTGGACCCGCCCGAGAAGCTCACTGCCCGTCACCCCATCCAGGCCGCGCCCCTCTTCCCGCTGGGGAACCCCGGCATCGTGTCCATCCCGGCAGGCTTCGCCTTCGCCGCGTTGGGCACCCTGATCGGCGCCCGCCGCCGCGAGGGGCAAGACGAGCAGGCCTTTGAGGAGATGCAGTTCCGCGCCTACACCGGGGCCGGAGTTGACGGCACGGTCGCGGCGCACGACTGAGACGCGCGGCCCCGGCCCCGACCCCCGGCCTCGTGCCGGGGGTCGCGTGCCAGCGCCGAACCCGCAGGTCCTGAGCTTGAATCCGGTGCAGTACCCCCGGCGGAACAGCAGACCCCCCGTTCCCGACCCCGGCGCTAGAGTGGCCCCACACGCATCCCGGCAGCCCGTTCCAGACGCCAGAGCGGCGTTCTTTTCCCGGAGGCTTCCCATGTCCGAGCACCCCGTCAACGACCACATCGACAACCTGCTGCACGAGCGCCGGGTGATCGCGCCTCCCGGGGACTTCGTGGCCCGCGCCCGCGTCTCGCGTGGGGAGTACGACCAGATGTACCGCCGCAGCCTCGACGACCCCGACGGCTTCTGGAGCGAGGTCGCCGGGGAACTCGCCTGGATGACCCCCTGGGAGCGGGTGCTCGACTGGGAAGAACCGCACGCCCGCTGGTTCGTGGGCGGCCAGACCAACGTGGCCTACAACGCCCTCGACCGCAACGTGCAAGCGGGGCGCGGCGACAAACGCGCGATTGTCTGGGAGGGCGAGGACGGCGAGGTCCGCACCCTCACCTACGCGGAGCTGCTGCGCGAGGTGAGCCGGGCCGCGAACGCGCTGACCGCGCTGGGCGTGCAAAAGGGCGACCGGGTGACCCTCTACCTGCCCCTGATTCCCGAAGCGGCGGTCGCCATGCTCGCCTGCGCCCGCATCGGGGCCGTTCACAGCGTCGTGTTCGGCGGCTTCTCGGTCTCGGCGCTGGCCGACCGCATCACCAATGCGCAGAGTAAGGTGCTGATCACCGCCGACGCGGGGCAGCGCCGGGGCAGCCTCGTGAACCTCAAGGCCAACGCCGACGAGGCCGCGCGAAGTGCCCCCAGCCTCGAAAAGATGCTGGTGGTGTGCCGCGCGGACTGCGGCGTGCCCATGCAGCCGGGCCGCGACGTGTGGTGGCACGAGGCGCTGGCTGCCGCCGGGGACGAGCACGAGGCGGCGGCGCTGGACAGCGAGCATCCCCTCTTTCTGCTGTACACCTCGGGCAGCACCGGGCAGCCCAAGGGCGTGCAGCACACGACCGGCGGGTACATGGTGGGCACCTACCTGACCACCCGCACGGTCTTCGACCTGCGCGAGGAGGACGTGTACTGGTGCACTGCCGACGTGGGCTGGGTGACCGGGCACTCGTACAGCGTGTACGGCCCCCTCCTGAATGGCGCGACGGTGCTGATGTACGAGGGCGCGCCCAACCACCCCGACTGGGGCCGCTTCTGGCAGCTCGTGGAAAAGCACCGCGTGAGCATCCTCTACACCGCCCCGACCGCGATCCGCTCCTTTATGCGCCAGGGGGACGCGGTGCCCGGCAGGTACGACCTGAGCAGCCTGCGTCTGCTGGGGTCGGTGGGCGAGCCGATCAACCCTGAAGCGTGGATGTGGTACTGGCGCGTGATCGGCGGGGGGCGCTGCCCGGTGGTGGACACCTGGTGGCAGACCGAGACGGGCGCGATCATGCTGACCACCCTGCCCGGCGCGCACCCCAGCAAGCCCGGCAGCGCGGGATTGCCGATGTTCGGCGTCGAACCCGCCATCATGACCCATGCGGGCGAGGAACTCGGCCCCGACGACGGCGGCCTGCTGGTGATCAAGCGGCCCTGGCCCTCGATGCTCCGCACGATCTACGGCGACGACGAGCGCTACCGCAAAAGCTACTGGAGCGAGATTCCGCACGTGTACTTCGCCGGGGACGGCGCCCGCCGCGACGCCGACGGCTACGTCACCGTGATCGGCCGGGTAGACGACGTGCTCAACGTCTCCGGGCACCGCCTGGGCACCATGGAGATCGAGTCGGCGCTGGTCGCGCACCCCAGCGTCTCGGAGGCCGCCGTGGTCGGCCGCCCCGACGAGGTCAAGGGCGAGTGCGTGGTCGCCTTCGTGCTGCCCCAGAGCGGCCAGCAGGTGGATCCCGCCGCCCTGCGCGCCCACGTCAGCCGCGAGATCGGCGCCCTGGCCCGCCCCGACGCGATCATCGTCGCGGACGCCCTGCCCAAGACCCGCAGCGGCAAGATCATGCGCCGCTTCCTGCGCCAGATCGCTGCCGGGCAGCCGGTCCAGGGCGACACCAGCACCCTGGAAGACCCCAGCGTCCTCGACCGCCTGGCCGCCACCCCGACGACCTGAGGTCGGGCGGGGGAGGAGACGTTCCCTTCCCCCGGCTAGCGCCGTCAACCCGGGGAACGGCGCGCGGCAGGCGCGCAGGCCAAAGGAAAAACCCCCATCGCTGGGGGCTTCCTTGCTGGCTCGGCAGGTTGGGGTCGAACCAACGACCGTCCGATTAACAGTCGGATGCTCTGCCACTGAGCTACTGCCGAATACTGCCGGGTGGCGTCTGCGCCGTTTCAGGCGCGAGAGGGAGAGTAGCACGCGCCCTCGCCGCTTTGCAAGCCTGGGCTTCAGGCCTGGGCGCCACCCGGCATGATCGTGCGGGGGTTCACGCCCAGGCGGTCGAGCGCCGCCTGCCAGCGCTGCCCGGCGGGCACGTCCCACAGCAGCTCCGGGGTGTCCTGCTCTACCCACAGCCAGGTGCCCTCGCGCGCCTCCTCGGTAAGCTGGGCGGGTCCCCAGCCGGTGTAACCCAGCAGCAACATGTAGGGCTGCCCCGAGGCCATCACCGCGTGCAGCACGTCCAGGCTGCTGGTCACCAGCAACTCGGGCGCCAGCCGCACCTCGCCCGGCAGGTCCAGCGCCCGGCGGTAGAGGCACCAGCCCACGCCGGGATCGACCGGGCCGCCCGCCCAGGCGCTGCCAGCCGTCCCGCTTTCTGCGGGAGCGTCGGGCAGCAGGTCCTGCACGCGCTGTTCCAGCGGCGCGTTGATCAGCAGGCCCATCGCGCCGGTCTCGTCATGCTCCAGCAGCAGAATCACGGCGCCCTCGAAGGCGCTGCCCCGCAGGTGGGGGCTGGCGACCAGAAACGTCAGCGGCACGGTCATCTCCCACAGGATAAGGGGGCCGGGGGCGCGGGGCTACCGGCCATGAACGAAGCCTGGGCCTGCGCGGAGACCCCCCGCTGCCCCGGCGCCCACGACAACCTCCCGCCACACGGGGGTGACGGGAGGCCGGGTGAGAAGCGGGGCTTACGCGCTCGCGCCAGGGCTGCGGCGGGCCGTCTTGCGCCCCCTGGCGGGGGGCGGGGGGGTGACGCCGCTGCCGTCGCGCGGAGTCTCCAGCGCCTTCAGGCCGCCGACCAGGGCCACGTCGAGCACCTCGTCCAGCGTCTCGCAGGGGTGGAAGCGCATCGAGGAGCGCAGGTGCAGCGGGATGTCGCGCAGGTCGGGTTCGTTGGCCTTGGGCATGATGATGTGCTTGATCCCTGCGCGCCGGGCACCCAGCACCTTTTCCTTCAGGCCGCCGATGGGCAGGTAACGCCCGGTCAGGGTCATCTCGCCGGTCATCGCCACGTCGTGCCGGGCAGGAATCCCGCTCAGCGCAGAGATGAGA
This sequence comes from Deinococcus budaensis, assembly GCF_014201885.1. Classification (NCBI taxonomy): domain Bacteria; kingdom Thermotogati; phylum Deinococcota; class Deinococci; order Deinococcales; family Deinococcaceae; genus Deinococcus; species Deinococcus budaensis. The sequence continues at coordinate 89,732 of NZ_JACHFN010000008.1, forward strand.
GAAGTCGCCATCGCGCCGCCCGCGCTGGGGCCTTCCTTGGGAATCGCCCCGGCGGGCACGTGGATATGAATCTCGGAGTTGTCGATCCGCTCGCGGTCGAGGTGAAACCGCTCGGCGTTGCTCTTGGCGTAGGTCAGCGCCGCACGGGCCGACTCCTTCATCACGTCCCCGAGCTGGCCGGTCAGCACCAGCCCCTTGCCAGGCATCACCGAGGTCTCGACAAAGAGGATGTCGCCGCCGACCGGCGTGTAGAACATGCCGGTGGACACGCCCACCTTGTCCTCGTTGCCTTCCGTCTCGGGGGTATAGCGGCTCTGGCCCAGGTAGCGGTCGAGTTCCTTGTCGGTGACCTTGACGCGCTTGACCTCCCCGGTGGCGATGCGGCGGGCGACCTTGCGGGCCACCGTGCCGATCTCGCGCTCCAGGTTGCGCACGCCCGCCTCGCGGGTGTAGTGGCTGATCAATCTCTCCAGCGCCGCGTCGGTGAAGGAGATCTGGTTGGCCTTGAGGCCGTTCTGCGTGAGCTGGCGGGGCAGCAGGTAGCGTTTGGCGATCTCCAGCTTCTCCTGCTCGATGTACGAGGAGAAGTCGATGACCTCCATGCGGTCCATCAGTGCCGCCGGAATCTGCTCGGGGTAGTTCGCAGTGGCGATGAACATGACCTCGCTGAGGTCAAAGGCCACGCCCAGGTAGTGGTCGGTGAAGTGCTGGTTTTGCGCGGGGTCCAGAACTTCCAGCAGCGCCGCCGAGGGGTCGCCCTGGTAGGAGCTGCCCAGCTTGTCTACCTCGTCGAGCAGAATCACCGGGTTCTTGGTGCCCGCCGTCCGCATGCCCTGAATCAGGCGGCCGGGCATCGCGCCGATGTAGGTGCGGCGGTGGCCGCGGATGTCCGACTCGTCGCGGGCGCCGCCCAGCGCGATCCGCACGTACTTGCGCCCCAGCGCCTTGGCGATGGACTGCGCGATGCTGGTCTTGCCCACCCCGGGAGGCCCGGTGAACACCAGAATCGGCCCCTTGTTGACCTCGGCGGCGTCGAGTTCGCCGCGCCCGGCGCGTTCCTGGCGCAATCGGCGCACCGCCAGGAACTCCAGCACCCGGTCCTTGACCTTCTCCAGGCCGTAGTGGTCCTCGTCCAGGATCTTGGCCGCCTCCTGCACGTCGAGGCGGTCGTCGCTGCGCACGTTCCAGGGCAGCTCGGTCACCCAGGTCAGGTAGGTGCGGATCACGGACGCCTCGGCCGCGTCGGGGTGCATCCGCGCCAGGCGGTTGATCTCGCGGTCGATCTCCTTTTTGATCTCGGGCTTCAGCTCCAGCGCGTCGATCTTGGTGCGGAAGGCTTCGGCCTCGTCGGCGTCCTCGCCGTCCTCGCCGCTGCCCTGCAACTCCTTCTGGATGACCTTCATCTGCTCGCGCAGGTAGTACTCGCGCTGGTTCTTGTCGATCTCTTCTTTGACCTGCGCGCGAATCCGGGCCTGCACGGCCTGCACTTCCTGCTCGGTGTCCAGCAGGGTCAGCACCCGGCGCACCCGGTCGGTCAGGCGCGCGGCTTCCAGAATCGCCTGCTTGTCTTCCAGCTTGAAGTCGAGGTTAAAGGCGATGTGGTCGGCCATCTCGCCGGGATCGTCCTTGCCCTGGATCGCCTGGACGCTCTCGGCGCTCACCTTGCCGCCCCCGGCGACGAGGTCGAACTTCTCGCGCAGCTCGCGGGCCAGGGCCTGGAGTTCCACCGGGTCGCCCGTCTCGGTCGGCAGCGCCTCCACGTCGGCGCGCAGGAAGTCACCCCGGGTGTAGCGGGTGACCTTGGCGCGCGAGACGGCGGCGACCAGCATCTGCACGGTGCCGTCGGGGTTCTTGCGGACGCGCAGGACGTTGCAGGCGGTGCCCACGTCGTAGAGGTCGGCGCCCTGCGGGTCGTCCACGTCCTTGTCCCGCTGCGACACGATCAGGATGACCTTGTCGCTCTGCATCGCCGCCTCGATCGCTTGAATGGACAGCGCGCGGCTGGCGTCGATGTGCTGCACCATCGTGGGGTAGATGACGCTGCCGCGCACCGGGCACACGGGCACGTTGGCGGGCAGCGGGGTGGGGGTCTGTTCGGTGGGCATGGAGGCTCCTTTCGCCCGAGATCGTTCTGGGGAGGGGTCTACCGGCGACGAAAATGCCAGGAAACTTGAGTGCAACTATATCAAGTTTTCGTTGAGCACACAAGGCACGCACGGGGGCGTGCCGGGTGGCCTGGAGCGCGTCTGCCACGCCAAAACGGTACGCCCTGGCGCCTGACGCCGCGTACGGGTCAGCCTGACTCAACGTTTAGTGTTGGGTGTGGCCCCCGCCTAGGCCAGCAGGCTGCGGGCGATAATCAACTTCTGGATCTCGCTGGTGCCCTCGTAGATGCGCAGCAATCTCTGGTCGCGGTAGTAGCGCTCGACGGGCGAGTCCTTCATGTAGCCCATGCCGCCCGCGACCTGCACGGCCCGGTCGGCGACCTGCGAGAGCATCTCGGTCGCGTGGTACTTGGCGACGCTCGCCATGCGGCGCACGTCCTGGCCCTGATCGACCATCCAGGCGACTTTCTGCCACAGCAGGCGGCTGGTCTGAATCGCGATCTCCATCTCGGCCAGCATGAACTGCACCGCCTGAAACTCGCCGATGGGTTGCCCGAACTGCTCGCGGGTCTGGGCGTGCGCCACCGAGAGGTCGAGCAGGCGCTGCATCGCGCCCGTCGAGCGCGCGGCGATCCCCACCCGCCCGTTTGTCAGGATGCCCAGCGCCTCGCGGTAGCCCAGGTGCTCGGGGCCGAGCAGATTGGCGGCCGGGATCTCGGCGTCCTGAAAGATCACCTCGGCGGACAGCGCCCCCTTTTGCCCCATCTTCTCGTCGATCTTGCCGATGCTGACGCCGGGCGTGCGCTGCGGCTCGACCAGAAAGGCGCTCATGCCGCGTGTGCCCTGGGCGGGGTCGGTGACCGCGATGACCGTGAGCAGGCCCGCGATGGGCGCGTTGGAGATGTAGTGCTTGGTGCCGTTGAGCACGTACACGTCGCCGCGCTTCTCGGCCCGGGTGCGGATGTTGGCCGCGTCGGACCCGCTGCTGGGTTCGGTGATGGCAAACCCCGCGACGCACTCGCCAGTCGCCATGCGCGGCAGGAACCGGCGCTTTTGCTCCTCGGTGCCCAGCCGCACCAGTCCGCTGGTGCCGATGGAGGCGTGCGCGCTGATGACGCCGCCGAAGCCCATGTGCCCCTGCCCCAGCGCCTCGTAGGCGGCGCAGCGGCCCAGCGCGCTCAGGCCCACGCCGCCGTACTCCTCGGGAATGCTCAGCCCGAACAGGCCGAGGTCGGCGGCCCCACGCAGCAGCTCGGGCGGCACGCTGTTGGTGGCCTCGATCTCGTGGGCGCGCGGTTCGACCACGTCCAGCATGAAGGCGCGGACGGTCCCCTGCACTTCCCGCAGGTCCTCGGGCAGATTGAAATCCATAGGTGGGGACAGGCTACGCCTGCGGGGGGGCCGTGGGTAGTGGCCGTGGGTCGTGGGAGGTGGGCCGGGGCAAAAGCCAAGGATGCCGTCCGCCCTGCTTTTCGCGCCCGTCTCTTTCGCGCATTGACACCCCGCCTCCCCCCAACTAAGATGTGTAAGCCCGCGAGGGCGCGTGCGGTGGGTTTAGCTCAGTTGGTTAGAGCGCCGCTCTGTGGAAGCGGAGGCCGGGGGTTCAAGTCCCCTAATCCACCCCAACACCCCCCGGGAGCTGCCAGGCGCGGCCCCCGGGGCTTTTTTGTTTCTGACGTGCGGGGATGGCGGAACTGGTAGACGCACCAGACTTAGGATCTGGTTCCCGTAGGGAGTGAGGGTTCAAGTCCCTTTCCTCGCACCACACTTGTCTGAAAGCGGATTTGGCGGCCCCCGGAGTCCCGGCGGGCCGCCTGCTGCGTGCCTGTCCGGCATCGGTGGGGCGCAGTCGCGCGCCGGGTGCCCGAGGCACTATGATGCGCGGCGGCATGTCGCGCGCCCGCGCCCCTTTCCGGCGGGGGACCGCCGACACAGGCACACGAGGAAAACGCCACACCGCGCCCAGCGCGCTATGAGGGTGGCGGCAAGATGGGAGACGTCATGGCAGAGCTGATCAGTAGAGATGGCAACAAGGTAAGTTTCCGGGTCGCGGTGCCTGCCGCAGAGGTGAGCCGCGCCTATGAGCAGGTCTGGGCCGGACTCTCGCGCGACGTGCGCGTGCCCGGCTTCCGGCCCGGCAAGGCGCCGCGCAAGGTCCTCGAAGGCCGGGTGGGCAAGGGCTACGTGGAAAACGAGGTCCGTGACCGCCTGCTTCAGGTCCACTACCCGCAGGCCGCCCGCGAGCTGAAGCTCAACCTGGTGGACGCGCAGATCGACCCCGAGACCCTCGCCAGCGGTCAGACCTTCACCTTCACGGTGCGCGGCGAGACCTACCCGGAAGTCACGCTGGGCGACTGGCGCTCGGCACAGCTCACGGCCGCCGCGCCCGACATCACCGACGAGGTGCTGGAGCGCACCCTCTCGGACCTCCAGGAGCGCAACGCGACCTTCAGCGCCGCCGAGCGTCCCATCGAGGCCGGAGACCAGGTCACCATCGAGGAACTGGGCGAGGAGGGCGGGTCCTACCCCGTCTACCTCGACGTGGCCGAGGCCCATGTCCGCGACGCGTTGCTCGGCAAGAACGTCGGTGACGAGGTCGAGATCACCGTGCCCGCGCACAGTCACGGCGACCACGAGCATCCTGAGCACACGGTCCGCGTGCGGGTGCAGGGCGTGCAGACCAAGCAGCTTCAGGCCCTGGACGACGAGTTCGCGAGGAGCCTGAACTTCGACTCGCTGGAGAAGTTGCGCGCCGACCTGAAGACCGAGCTGGAGCGCCGCGCGACCCAGGAGGGCGACGCCGCCCGCCGCGAGGAGTTCGTGGGCCAGCTTGTGGAGGGGATGCAGGCCGAGATTCCCCAGGCGCTGCTCGACCGCCGCAAGGAAGCGATGCTGGAAGAGATCCGCGACGACCTGGGCCGCCAGGGCGTGAAGTGGAGCGAGTACGAGACCTTCATGCAGGAGCAGGACAAGCTGGGCGAATTCATGGCCGACCTCGCCAAGAACGCCGAGAGCCGCGTGAAGCGCGACCTGGCGCTGGAGCAGCTGGCCGAGGACCTGAACGTGCAGGTCAGCGACGCCGAGTTCAACGCCACCATGAGCGGGCTGGCCCAGGCCAACAACCTGACCCCCCAGCAGCTCAGCACCCAGCTCGGCCCCAACGGCATCAACGCCTACTACGTCAGCCTGGTGCGCGAAAAGGCCCTCCAGCAGGCCCTGGGGCAGCTGAGCGGCGCGGCGCAGGCCCAGACGCAGCAGGCGCAGGCTGAGGGGACCGAGGCGACCGAAACGCCCGCCGAGGCTCCGGCCGCCGAAGGGCAGGGCAGCGCGGCCGAGGGCGCTCCGGAGCAGGGCGAGCAGCAGACCGAGCAGACCGAACAGAAGAGCGAGTAAGCTGCTCGGCCCCCGGCGGGGGCAGGGGAGAGGGGGGGCGTGTCCGAAGAGGGGCGCGCCCCCCGCTCGCTTGCTGGACCTGCGGCCCCGTTTCCCCACTGGGCTGAGTAAGGTGGAGCATGGCGCTCTCCTCGGCCAGCCCCCCACTCGTCCTGGCCCGCCTGCTGACCGGGCTGATCGGGGGCCTGGTGCTGGCGCAGCTTTTGGAGGTGGTGCTGACCTGGCCCCAGACGGGGCTGGAGGACATCCCACCGCTGTTTTGGGGGGTGTTCGGGCTGGCCTTTTCCCCTCTGGTGTTCTTGCCGTACTGGCGGTACGTGGGCTGGCTGCGGGCCGCAGCGGCGCAGCGGGCGACCGACACCGACCGGGTGCGGGTGAGGCGCTGGGCGGCGGTTTGGCTGGTGTTCACCCTGGCTGGGGCGATCGGGTTGCTGGGCAGTGAGGTCGCCGCCCGGCTGCGGCTGGGGCTGTGGGCCGACGAGGCGCTGGCCGCCAGCTGGAAGGGCCAACCGTGGTGGACCCTGGGCTTCAGCGCGGTGGGCGCCGTGGTCAGCGTCGGCCTGCTGGCGGAGCTGCGCGGCTGGGTGGAGGCCCACAGCCGCACGCAGGGCGACCCGGCGGCGCAGGCCCGTCGGCTCTCGCCCCGGTTGCCTGTCCTGACGGCCTGGGTCCGCGCCGGACAGCTGTGCTTGCTGGTCGGCCTCCTGCTGACGCTGACGCAGTTGGCTGCTGCCGGGGACCTCGGCGGATGGCCGGGCCTCCTGGCGGCGGTGCTGACCACGGGCCTGGAACTGCTGGTCCTCGAGTACAGCCTACGGTTCGCTCGGGCGAGCGCTGCCCCGCCGCCGGGTGCGCTGCCGCCAGGCGAATCGGCAGCCGGTTGAACCCCGTCCAGACCCGCCCCAAATTGATTGAACAGCTGTTCAAAGAATGTTAGCGTCTGGGCATGACCCCTTCCCCACGCTCCTCTCTGGGCATCACCGCTCTGGGCAGTTACGTTCCGGGCCGGATCGTGACGAACGCGGAGTTCGAGGCCCGCATCGAGACCAACGCCGAATGGATCGAGAGCCGCACCGGCATCCGCGAGCGCCGCTTTGCCGCCCCTGACGAGTACACCTCCGACGTGGGGGTGGCCGCCGTGCGCGACCTGCTGGCGCGCGACCCGGACGCGCTGCGGGACGTGGACGCCGTGATCTGCGCCACCGTCAGCCCCGACGCGCTGATGCCGTCCACGGCGGCGCTGATCGCCATGCAGGTGGGCCTGACGGGGGCCGCCGCCTTTGACCTCTCGACCGCGTGCAGCGGCTTCGTGTACGGCCTGAGCGTGGCGCAGGGTTTGATCCTGGCAGGCACCGCGCGCCGGGTGCTGGTGGTCGGCGCCGAGGCGCTGTCCAAGATCGTCGACCAGGACGACCGCAACACCGCGATTCTCTTCGGCGACGGCGCGGGCGCGGCGGTGGTGGGCGAGGTGCCCCTGGGGTACGGGTTCCAGGAGTTCGTGCTGGGGGCGGACGGAGCAGGCGGTTCCAGCCTGTACCTGCGCTGCGCCGCGCCCCGGCTGCCGGGCGGCTTCGAGATGGGCGAGTCGGTGGGCATGAATGGCCGCGAGGTCTTCAAGTTCGCCGTGCGGGTGCTGGGCGACAGCGGCACCGAGGTTCTCGCCAAGAGTGGCCTGAGCAGCGCCGACGTGGACTGGGTCGTGCCCCACCAGGCCAACGTCCGCATCATCGAGGCGGCCAACGAGCGCTTCGGGGTGCCCATGAGCAAGACAGTGGTGAACCTTGACCGCTACGGCAACACGTCGAGCGCCACGGTGCCGCTCGCCCTGCGCGAGGCCCTCGACGACGGGCGGGTGCACGGCGGGCACCAGTTGCTGCTCGTCGCATTCGGCGGAGGCCTGAGCTGGGCCGCCTGCACGATGAAGTGGTGGGACGGGGCGCCCAGTCTGGTCGCCGGGCAGGCCCAGGCGGCGGCCGGGGTAACCGCGTGAGCGCTCCCCTGAGCGTCCGCATCGCGGCGCTGTTTCCCGGGCAAGGCTCGCACGCGGTCGGCATGGGGGCGGACCTCGCCGCCACCTTCCCCGGGGCCGAGGCCGTGTACGCCGGGGCCGAAGCGGCCCTGCCCGGCCTGCGGACACTGATCGAGACGGGACCACTGGAGGCGTTGACCCTCACCGCCAACCAGCAACCCGCGCTCGTCGCCGCGTCGGTCGCGGCCTACCGGGCGTGGCAGGCGCAGACCGGCCTGACCCCTGCCTTCGCCGCCGGGCACTCGCTGGGCGAGTATTCGGCCCTGGTGGCCGCCGGAGCGCTGGACCTCGGAGACGCGCTGCGGCTCACGCGCAGGCGCGGCGAACTGATGCAGCAGGCCGTGCCAGCGGGCCTCGGCGCCATGAGCGCGGTCATGGGCGACCCGGAAACCGTGCGCGAGGTGTGCGCCTCAGCCTCCGGCATCGTCCAGCCTGCCAACTTTAATGCGCCCACCCAGACCGTGATCTCGGGGGAGAGGGGGGCTGTGGACGCCGCCGCCGCCGAACTCAAGGCGCGCGGCCTCAAGGTGATCCCCCTCAAGGTCAGTGCCCCCTTTCACTGCCCGCTGATGCAGCCTGCCCAGGACGCCCTGACGCCGGGGCTGCACGCGGCGGCCTTTGCCCCCCTGGCCTTTCCGGTGTACGCCAACGTCACGGCCGCGCCGAACCTCGACCCTGCGGCGCTGCCCGGCCTGCTCGCTGCCCAGATCACCGGGAGCGTGCGCTGGGTGGAGACGATTCTGGCGCTGGCGGCCGCCGGGGCCGACCTGTTCGTCGAGTTCGGCCCCGGCACGGTGCTGACCGGCCTGGTGAAGCGGATTTTGCCCGACGCCCGCACGCTGAACGTCGGGACGGTGGAGCAGGTCCGGGACTTCGCGCTGCCGGCGGCGAGCGCCCAGCCCTGAGCTTTTTTCCGGGGGTGGCTGGCGGCTCCCCGCTGGCTGCCTTTTTCCAAGGAGTGTCATGACCCAAGCTGAATCCCAACCCCACAAGATCGCCCTCGTGACCGGCTCCAGCCGGGGCCTGGGCCGCGCGATGGCCCTCTCGCTCGCCGGGGCAGGTTTCGGCGTGGCCGTTCACTACGGCCGCAACCAGGCGGAAGCCGAAAAGGTCGCGGAAGAGATTCGCGCCCTCGGCGTGCCGGTGGCCGTCTTCGGCGCCGACCTCTCGGTGCCCGCGAATGCCGGAACGCTGGTCGAGACCGTGATCAAGGACATGGGCCGCCTCGACGTGCTGGTCAACAACGCCGGGATCACCCGCGACACCCTCGCCGTCCGCATGAAGGATGAGGACTGGGACGCCGTGCTGGACACCAACCTGGGCAGCGCCTTCGCGGCCAGCCGCGCGGCCCTCAAGCACATGATGCGTGCCCGCTCGGGACGCATCGTCAACATCGCCTCGGTGGTCGCGCTGATGGGGAATCCCGGTCAGGCCAATTACGTCGCGAGCAAGGCCGGACTGATCGGGCTGACCAAGGCGCTGGCCAAGGAGTACGGCGGGCGCGGCATCACCGTGAACGCGGTCGCGCCGGGCTTCATCGAGTCCGACATGACCGCGCAGCTTCCCGGGGACGTGCAGAAGGCGTATCTGGGCGGCATCCCCCTGGCCCGCTTCGGCAGGGCCGAGGAAGTCGCCGCCCTCGTCGCCTTCCTGGCCTCCGACGCGGCCGGGTACATCACCGGGCAGACCATCGGGGTGGACGGGGGGCTGTCGCCCCACTGAACGGCCCACACCGGGCACGCCACATTGGGCGCTTGAACCCCGTCCAGGCTTTTTCGCAGCGGCGGGCCGCGCGTGTAGACTGGCGCGAGAATTCAGTTTCGAGGAGGTATTCAACATGGCAACTTTTGAGGACGTGAAAGACGTGATCGTCGACAAGCTCGGCGTGGACGCGGACAAGGTGACCCCCGAAGCCCGGTTCGTCGAGGACCTGGGCGCCGACAGCCTGGAGACGGTGGAGCTGATCATGGGTCTGGAAGACCGGTTCGGCGTGTCCATCAGCGACGAGGACGCCGAGAAGATCCGCACCGTGCAGGCCGCCGTCGACTACATCGGCGCCCAGCAGTAAGTCCGGGCGCGCAGCAGGCAAACGCGAGCTGGGACCGGGCGGCGCGGGGGGGCAAGACTCCCTGCACCGCCCGGCTCCTTTTCGCCGCAGGCACAGGAGTTCGCGCGGGTGGGGTCAGCGGCGCCGCCCCCGCAGGAAGGCAGGGAGAGCATGACCATCACGGGACTCAAGCGGGTCGTCATCACGGGGCTGGGGCCGGTGACGCCTCTCGGGACGGGCGCGCAGGCGTTTGCACAGGCGCAGCGCGCGGGCAAGAGCGGCATCGGGCCGATCACGCATTTCGACCCCGCCGACGTGGCGAGCAAGATCGCGGGCGAGGTGCGCGAGGACCTCTCCGAGTTCGTGGACCCCCGTGAGGCCCGCAAACTCGACCGCTACGTGCAGCTCGCCCTGGCGGCGGCGGAACTCGCCGTGCGCGACAGCGGCCTGACCGAAGAAGACCTGCGCGGCGAGCGCACCGGCGCCGTGATCGGCTCGGGCATCGGCGGGGTCAAGACCTTCGAGGAACAGGCGGCGGTGCTGCACACGCGCGGTCCCGGGCGCATCAGCCCGATGTTCATCCCGATGATGATCGCCAACATGGCGACCGGGCACGTCGCGATGCGCTACGGGGCGACCGGCCCCAGCAGCACGGTGGTCACCGCCTGCGCGACCGGCACCGGGTCGGTCGGGGACGCGGCGCGCTACATCCAGCTCGGCCTGGCCGACACCATGCTGGCGGGCGGCACCGAGGCGTCGGTCACGCCCATCGCCATCGGGGGCTTTGCCAACATGAAGGCCCTCTCGACCCGCAACGACGCGCCCCAGGAGGCCAGCCGTCCCTTTTCCGCCTCGCGCGACGGCTTCGTGCTGGGCGAGGGTGCGGGCGTGGTCGTGCTGGAGGAATACGAGAAGGCGAAGGCCAGGGGCGCCACCATCTACGCCGAGATCGTGGGCTACGGCACCAGCGCCGACGCGCACCACATCACCCTCCCGGCCCCCGAGGGACGCGGCGCGCAGGTCGCCATGCGGATGGCGCTGGCGACGGCGGGCGTGAACCCCGAGCAGGTGGGGTACATCAATGCGCACGGCACCAGCACCCATTTCAACGACCTGCACGAGACCCAGGGCATCAAGCATGTCTTCGGCGCCCACGCGCACGAACTGGCGGTCAGCTCCACCAAGTCCATGACCGGGCATCTGCTGGGCGCCGCCGGGGCGGTCGAGGCCATCGCGGTCGCGCAGGCGCTGCACGGCGGCGTCCTGCCCCCCACCATCAACCTGACCGACCCCGATCCGCTGCTCGACCTCGACTACATCCCCGAGGGCGCGCGCGAGGTGCAGGTCGAGTACGCCCTGAGCAACTCCTTCGCGTTCGGCGGGCAAAACGCGGCGCTGCTGTTCCGGCGGGTCTGACCGGGGAGAAATTCCCTCTGCGGGAAAGCCGCCCTTCGGCGCTGCCGGGTCAGGTTCGTCGCCTTACCCGGCGGCGCCGAACTCCTGCCGAGCGGTAAAGGGCGTATGGGCGCGGGTCTGCTACGCTCAAACCGGGGCCTTGCCCCCGCGCGCCGCTTTTCTCCCTCCTCGGCGCCCGTTCCAGCGCTGCTTCCCTTTCTTCTGCGAGTTCTGTGAGGTCTCCCCGTGTCTGCCCCCAAATCCGCCCCGCCCGCCGCTCCTGACCCGCGCCAGGCCCGGCGCCGCCGGGTCGCCCGGACCGCCGCCGACGCCGAACGGGGCGGGGACACCGCGCGGACCATGAGCACGGTGGCGAATCCGGACAGCCCCTTTCTCAACCGCGAGCTGTCGTGGCTGGCCTTTAACGAGCGGGTACTGGCCGAGGCGCGCGACGGGCGCAATCCGCCGCTGGAACGGTTGAAGTACGCGGCGATCTGCGGCAGCAACCTCGACGAGTTCTTCATGGTCCGGGTGGCGGGCATTCACCGCCAGATCGCGGCGGGCGTGCAGGCGACGAGTCCCGATGGCCTGCGCCCCGGCGAGGCGCTGGGGCTGGTGCGCGAGCGGACCCACCGGATGCTGCGCCAGATCGAGCAGGCGGCCCGCCGGACCCTCAAGGACCTGGCGGCCCAGGGGGTGCGGCTGGTGCGGGTGGCCGACCTGGGCAAGCGCGCCCGCGCGGCGCTGCGCGAGCACTACCTCACCGAGATCCAGCCGGTGCTGACGCCGCTGGTGGTGGACCCCAGCCATCCCTTTCCGTACCTCAGCAACCTCAGCCTCAACCTGGCCGTGTTGCTGGACGCGGGCGAGGACGAGGCCCCCGACTTCGCGCGGGTCAAGGTGCCGGTGGGCGTGTTGCCGCGCGTGGTGCCGGTGGGCGGGGCGCTGCTGCTGCTCGAAGACGTGATCGCCGCGCATCTGGACGACCTGTTCAAGGGCCGCCACGTGATCGCGGCGCACACCTTCCGGGTGACCCGCAACACCGACTACGAGTTCGAGGAGGACGAGGCCGAGGACCTGCTCGCCACCATCGAGGACGGGTTGCGGCGGAGGCGCTTCGGGTCGGCGGTGCGGCTGGAGGTGACCGAGGAGATGCCGGGGAAGCTCGTCACCTTCCTGCAAGAGCGGCTGCGGCTGGCGCCCGAGGACATCTTCCGGCTGGGGGGACCGCTGGGCACCGCCAACCTGATGTCGCTGCCGGTGGACCGCCCCGACCTCGCCTTTCCGGCCTTTGTGCCTGCCGTGGCCGACCTCGACGACGAGGGAGAAGGCGCCATGTTCGGCACCCTGCGCCGGGGCGACGTGCTGCTGCACCACCCCTACGACGGGTTTCACGGCGTGCTGAACTTTCTGGAGGAGGCGGCCGCCGACCCGCAGGTGCTGGCGATCAAGCAGACGCTCTACCGCACCGGCGACGATCCCCGCCTGCTGGGCGCCCTGCGCACCGCCGCCGAGAACGGCAAGCAGGTCGTGGCTTTGATCGAACTCAAGGCCCGCTTCGACGAGCAGCGCAATATCTCCTGGGCGCGCGAGCTGGAGCGCGCCGGAGCGCACGTCGTGTATGGCGTGGCGGGCCTCAAGACCCACGGCAAGGTCACGCTGGTCGTGCGGCGCGAGCCGGGGGGCCTGCGGCGCTACGTGCATATCGGCACCGGGAACTACAACCCCAAGACCGCCCGGCTCTACACCGACCTGAGCCTGCTCACCGCCGATGCGGAACTGGGCGCCGACGTGTCCGAGCTGTTCAACCACCTCACCGGGTACGCCGAGGCCCGTTATGCCCGGCTGCTGGTGGCCCCCGACACCGCCCGCCCCGGTTTCGTGGAGCTGATCGACCGCGAGATCGCGCACGCGCAGGCCGGGCAGGACGCCTGGGTGCGGGTCAAGGTCAATTCGCTCACCGATCCCGGCATGATCGAGGCCCTCTACCGCGCCTCACGCGGGGGCGTACGCGTCGAGCTGATTATCCGGGGCGTGTGCTGCCTGCGCCCCGGTGTGCCCGGCCTCTCCGAGACGGTCCGGGTCCGCAGCCTGCTGGGGCGTTATCTGGAACATGCCCGCATCTACGCCTTCGGGGGCGGGGGGCAGCCCCAGGTCTACTTCGGAAGCGCCGACTGGATGAGCCGCAACCTCGACCGCCGCGTCGAGGTGGTCGCCCCGGTGCTTGGCGGGCACCACCGCGACCATTTCCTGCGCATCCTCGACACCGAGTGGGCCGACGAGCGCGGCGCCTGGGACCTGGACGTGGACGGCGTCTACGAGAAGCGGGTGGGCGACTTCAGCGCCCAGCAGGCCTTCGCCGACGCGCGCCACCCGGGCTAGCGGGGGAGGAGCAAGACCAAAATAAGGGGATGCGGCGCTTGGCCTGCATCCCCAGGTTGTTGAGGTGGTGGAAAGCTTACTTGCCCTGCTGGGTGGGCTGAACGGGCTGCTTGGCAATACCGTAGTCGTTCGCGCCCCCGCCAGCCTGCGCCACCGAGATGCCGAAAACCGCCACGATCGCCAAAAGCTTCACGATTTTTTTCAGGGGCATGGCGGTATTGTAACCATAAAGATGACTCTAGATGCGGAGCGGCTCTCAGACCTTCAGGCGCACTTCAATGCCGGGCGCTACGACGCAGTGATTGCCTACCTCACCGACTTCCCTCCCGTGACCCCTGAGGGGTGGCGGCTGTTGGGGATGTCACTTCTGTGGGGAGGCCGATTTTCTGAGGCTGAGATGCCCTTGATGCGTGCCAGTGAGCAGGGAGACGCTGAAGCCCGGGTCGAATACGGCAACCTCCTGCGTCTTCAGGGCCGTTTCCCCGAGGCCATCCGGCATTTCGAGGCCGTCACTCCGGGCCTGACGGGAGAACTCGCCCTCCGGGCGTTGCGCTGGTGGGGAACCGCCGAGTTTCAGGCAGGTCAGATGGCCGAGGGGCTGGAGCGCTGTGAGCGGGCCTGGCGCGGCTATATGGCGCTGGGCGACGACGAGCGCATCGGCCGCGTGACCCAGACGGTCGCGCAGATGCTGGTCCAGACCGGGGAATTGACCCGCGCTCAGCACCTCTATCAGGAAGCCTTGCGCCTGCTGCCCAGTGACCGCACCCCCATCGCCCGCCTCTCGGCGCTGACCGGGCTGGCAAACGTGCAGGTGCTGACGGGCGATTTCCGGGGCGCTCAGGCCACCATCGCGCAGGCGCGGGAAGCCCTGGACCAGACCGACGCGCTGACGCCGCGCGCCTACCTGCTGACCGTCGAGGCGGCATTGCACCACCTGACCGGAGACCACGCGGCCCACCTGCGGACCCTGGAGGAACTGCGCGCCATCGTGGAAACCACGCGCGATTTCGAGCTGCTGATCTGGACGGCAACCCGCTTTGCCGACCTCCACAGCCGTCAGGGCCAGCATGGGCGGGCACTGGAGGTGCTGCTGGACCTGGCCCCCGACGCCACGCACCCGGCTGTGACCCAGGCGCGCGGGATTCTGCTGGGGCGGCGCCAGCATCACGCTCAGGCGGCTGAACACCTGAGCCGGGCGCTGGAGGCCCCGGGGTTGGGCGAGGGCCAGCGGGTGCGGGCGCTGCTGTACCTGGCCGAGGCGCAGTCGCGGCTGGGGGAGGACGCGGCGAGCCTGCACACCTTCCGCGCGGCGCTGACGGCGCTGGTGAGCGCCCGCGACCGGATTCTGTACCGCCCCGACCTTCAGGAACTCACCCCCCTGGTGCAGCGCGCCCTGCTTGACCCGGACCTCGCGCCCGATATGCAGCTGGTGCTGGACAAGCTCAGCGTGCCCGGCAGCGAGGCGCCGCAGGGGGCGTCTTCCCTGCACCTGCGCGTCCACACGCTGGGCCGCGCCGAGCTGGAACGGGACGGCGAGCCGGTCGCGCTCAGCCTGGAGGGCGCGGTGCTGACGCTGGTGTACCTCGCGCTGCATCCGGGCCGCACCCGCCGCGAACTGGAAGCGACCCTCTACCCCGACCGCGATCCCAAGACCGCCGGGGACTACTTCCGGGCCGTGTTCCGTGAGCTGCGGGTGCGGCTGGGGGCCGAGGTGCTGGAGATGCAGGGCAGCCCCAAGCAGCCGCGTTACCGCCTGGGACCGGACGTGCATGTCCATCTGGACGTGACCGAGCTGCGCGCCGCGCTGGCGGCAGGGGACCTGGCCCGCGCCCTCTCGCTGTACCGGGGACCCTTCCTGCCGGGGCTGCGGATGGAGAGCGAGTGGGCCGACGAGCTGCGTGAGGAACTGCGCCTGCTGCTCACCATGGAGGTCCGCGAGCGCCTGACCCGCGCCCGCGAGGAAGGCGACCTGCGCCGCGCCCTGCTCCTCGCCAACGAGTTCCTGCGCATCGATCCCTACGACCTCGGGGTGCTGGAGGCGCGGGTCGAGATCGCCCGTCAGGTCGCGCCGCCGCAGGAACTCGCCCGCTACGTGGTCGAACTCCACCGGATGCAGCCGTGACGCCGCGCGCTTCCGCCCATGCCGCCCCCTGACCGTCCCTTTCTGAACAGTCCGGACCCCAGCGGCGCGGCCCCGTCGGGCGAGGTGCCTGCCGCCCTCTTCGACCTCGCGGTCAACCGGGCGCACGCGGCGCTGCGGGGGTTGCGCCCCGGAGACCCGGCCCCCGCGCTGGCCGCCTGGCACGCCCGCACCCGCTTTGCCCGCCGGGTGCCTCTGGCCGCCGTGGCCGACGCCCTGGGCCGCCGACCGGATCACCCCGGCGAGTGGCACTGGGCTGGGGGACCGGGGGGAGGCTGGGTGGCGGGCAAGGCGCCCTTTCCGTAGGCGTCTGGCGCTGGTGGGTCAGCTGAGGCTGGGGCGGCTGCGCCCGCCTGCATATGCCACCCGCTCCAGGCGGCGCGCCAGCGTCTCTGCCGCCACCCGCACCGCCCGCGTGATCTCGCCCTGGGGCAGATAGGGGAGGGCCGGGCGGTCTCCAGGGACCGCGAGGGCGACTTCCGGGTTGGCGGGGACGTGCAGGAAGCCGCAGGGGACGTGGGCGCGGCCCGCGCGGGCGAGCGTGTGGAGCGCGTGGTACAGCACGTAGTTACACACGTACAGCCCCGCCGTGTTGCTGATGTCCCCCGGAATCCCGGCCTCCCGCCACGCGGCCAGCACCTCCCGCAGCGGCAGGGTGCTGAGGTAGGCGGCGGGCGCGGGCGCGTCCGGGCAGGCGGGCGCGTCCCGGTACGTCTGCCCGGCGTTGTCGGGGATGACAAAGTCCATCACGTTCAGGGCCACCCGTTCCAGCGTGACCTGGGGACGGCCCGCCGCGAGGCCGGTGAGCAGCACGGCGTCCGGGCGGTGGGTGCCCAGCAGCGCGCGCAGGGCTTCTCCCGCTGCGTACGGTTCCACCGGCAGCAGGGCCGACTGCACGCGCACGCCGCCGCCCTCCAGCCCGCCCAGCGCCAGACCGTCCAGACTCTGGGCCGCCTCGGCGCTGGGGTTGACGGGGTGGGTGTGAAACGGCTCGAAGCCGGTGAGCAGCAGCGTGGGCATGGCAGACAGGATAGGCGGCCCCGCGCTCTTTCTCGGCCGGGCGCGGCCGGTATGCTCGGACCCGTATGCCCGAACTGCCCGAGGTCGAGACCACGCGCCGCAAGATCGAGCCGCTGCTCGCGGGGCGCACCATCCTGGAGGTCACGCACGACGCGCCGCACCGCTACCGCGACACCCAGCTCGCGCACGGGCGGCGGGTCAACGGCCTATCCCGCCGGGGCAAGTACCTGATGCTGCACCTCGCGGCGGCGGACGCGGCCGGGGAAGACGGGCACGACCTCGAACTGATCGTGCATCTGGGCATGACCGGGGGCTTCCGGCTGGAGGAGGGGCCGCACACCCGCGTCACGCTGACCACCGATGCGGGCACCCTCTATTTCCATGACCCCCGGCGCTTTGGCAAGATGGCGGTGGTGCCGCGCGGCGTCTATACCGGGATGCCCACCCTGGTCGGGATGGGGCCGGAGCCGCTCTCGGACGAGTTCCGGGAAGAAGAGTTTGTCCGGTTGGCCGCGACGGCCGGAGCCGTCAAGCCCTGGCTGCTCTCGCAGAAGCCCGTGAGCGGCGTAGGCAACATCTATGCCGACGAGAGCCTGTGGCGGGCGCAGATTCATCCTGCCCAGAGTGCCCTGACTCCGGGGGAAGCGGGCCGCCTCTACCACGCGGTGCGCGACGTCATGCACGAGGCGGTGGAGGCGGGCGGCAGCTCGCTGGGTGACGGCCTGGGCAATTACCGCCAGCACGACGGCGAACCGGGGGCCTTCCAGGGCCGCCACGCCGTCTACGGGCAGACGGGGGAGCCTTGCCCCCGCTGCGGCACGGACATCCGCAAGATCGTGCTCGCGCAGCGCGGCACCCACTTCTGCCCGCAGTGTCAGCCCCTGCGAACGGAGGACCGCCCATGACCGACCTCACCGGCCTGCGCCTGTCGTACACCCGCGCCGAGCTGCGCCGCGCCGACCTGAACCCCGACCCCCTCGCCCAGTTTCAGGGCTGGCTCGACGAGGCCATCGGGGCGGGCCTGCGCGAACCCTACGCCCTGAGCCTCGCCACGGCGGACGCGGAGGGGCGGCCCTCGGTGCGGACCGTGCTGCTGCGCGGCGCCGAGGAGCGCGGCCTGACCTTCTACACCAACTACGACTCGCACAAGGGCCGCGACCTGGGCGTCAACCCCCGCGCCGAGGTGCTGTTCCACTGGCCCGAGCACGAGCGGCAGGTGCGCGCCTATGGCCCGGTCGAGCGCGTCCCCGAGGAGGAGAGCGCCGCCTACTTTCGCGCCCGGCCCCGCCAGAGCCAGCTCGCCGCGCACGCCAGCGACCCGCAGAGCGCGCCGATTCAGGACCGGGGGGTGCTGGAGGCGAAGTTCGCGGAGTTGCAGGCCCGCTACCCCGAGGGCACGCCGGTTCCCAAACCCGATTTCTGGGGCGGCTACCGGGTGCGGGTGCAGGAGTGGGAGTTCTGGCAGGGCCGCCGCAACCGCATGCACGACCGCTTCCGGTACGTCCGGGAAGGGGAGGGGGAGGGCTGGCGGATCGAGCGGCTGATGCCGTAGGGGGCGGCAGGTGCGGCAACTTCCTCCCGCCGGGCCGCGTACCTTGAAAGCAGGAGGACACGCTTGTCTATGGACGTTTATCTGCTGTGCCTGCTGGTGGGCGGCGGCCTGCTCGCCGCGTCGCTGCTGGGCGGGCACGACCACTCGCTGGCGGGTGACCACCCGGAGCCTGGCGACCTCGCCTCGTGGTTCTCGCTGCGGGCGCTGGTGAGCTTCGCGGCCTTTTTCGGGCTGGCAGGCGTGCTCGCCGGGCTGTTCGGGATCGGCGGCGTGGGGCGGCTGGTGGTCGCGCTGGTGACCGGAGGAGCGGTGGGCGCCTTCACGGCCTTCGCCTTCCGGCTGGCGCGGTCGCGGGGCGAGGTGGGCAGCGCGGCGGGGCGGCTGGCCGGGCGCACGGGCCGGGTGCTGGTGCCCCCCGCGCCGGGGCGGCCCGGCAAGGTCGCCGTGACGGTCGCCGGGCAGATCGAGCATGTGCTGGCCCGCAGCGACGACCCCCTGCGTGCCGGAGACGCCGTGATCGTGCTGGGCACCCGGGGCGGCGTGCTCGACGTGGGCGCCTGGGACGGGCGCGAGGCGTGATTCCCCTTTCCTGCCCTACCCCTTCAAGGAGGAACGCAACGTGGTGCTGACCGGAACCCTGATTACCGCTGGCCTGATCCTGCTGGGCATTCTGCTCGTGTTCGTGCTGATCCAGAACTTTTTGATCGTGGTGCCGCCCAACCGGGTGCTGGTGATCTCGGGTCGCAGCCGCCAGACCAGCGAGGGCGACACCATCGGCTACCGGGTGATCCGGGGCGGGCGGGCCTTTCGCATCCCGGTGCTGGAAAAGGTGTCGTGGATGGACCTCACGACCATTCCGCTCGACCTCAGCATCGAGAACGCCTACTCCAAGGGCGGCATTCCGCTCAAGATCCACGCGGTCGCCAACGTGAAGATCAACGCGCAGGAGCCGCAGCTCTCCAACGCCATCGAGAGATTTCTGGACGTGCCGCGCGAGAACCTCACCACCATCGTGCGCGACACGCTGGAGGGCAACCTGCGCGGGGTGGTGGCGACCCTGACGCCCGAGGAGATCAACGAGGACCGCCTGCGCTTTGCCGAGGCCCTGATCGAGGAGGCCGAGCACGACACCAACAACCTCGGGATCAAGCTCGACACGCTCAAGATTCAGAACGTGACCGACGTGGGCGGGTACCTCGATTCCATCGGGCGCCGCAAGACCGCCGAGGTCTTGAAGGAAGCCCGCATCGCGGAGGCCGAGCGCAACGCGGAGGCCACCCAGGCGGAAGCCCAGGCGGTGCAGCGCAGCCAGGTCGCCCAGGCGATCAGCCAGCAGGCGATCATCGAGGAGCAGAACAAGCTCGAAGTCCGGCGCACCGAACTCGGCGCGATCCAGCTCTCGCGCCAGAACGAGGCCGCCGTGCAGTCCGAGCTGGCGAAGGTCCGCGCGACCCAGAACTTCGAGCAGGAGCAGGCCGCGCTGGAAGCCGCCCTGCGCCAGCGCCGCGCCGAGGCCCAGCGGCAGGCGAGAATCATCGAGGCGCAGCAGAACGCCGAGGCCGCTGAGGTCGAGGCCCAGGCCAAGCAGCGCGCGACCATCGCCCAGACGACCGCCCAGCAGGCCATCTTGGAGCGCGAGAACGAGCTGAGAATCCGCAAGGCCGAGCTGGAGGCGATCTCGGCCGCCCGCGAGAACGAGGCCAAGGTCACCGCCGAGCAGGCCCGCGTGGTGGCCGAGCAGCAGCTCGAGCAGGAGCGCGTCCTCCTCAACCAGAAGCGCCTGGAAGCCGACGTGGTCGCCCCCGCCCGCGCGAAGAGGGAAGCCGAGCTGCTCGCCGCCCAGGCCGCCGCCGCCCCCATCGTGGAGGAGGGCCGCGCCCAGGCCCAGGCCGTCTCTCTGATGGTGGAAGCCTTCCGCAACGCCGGCCCGGAAGGCGAACGCGCCTACGTGCTGAACATGCTGCCCGGCATCGTCGAGCAGTTCGCGGCCAGCGTGCAGGGGATGCAGATCGACAAGCTCACCGTGATCGACTCCGGCAACGGGCAGGCCACCAGGAGCGCCATGCAGACCCTGCCCGCCAACATCATCGGCATGATCGAGCAGGTCGAGACCGCGACCGGCGTGAACCTGCTGAGCCTGCTGCAACAGCGCGTGCCGGGCGGCAACGGAGCCAGCGCCGTGCAGCCGCTGCCGACCAAGCCCACCAAGACCGACGCCTGAGTGCGGGAGACCAGCGGACGCCCCGGCTGCGGCGTCCGCTGGCCGTTTCCAGAGAAAGGGTCAGGTCGGCGAGAGGGATTGTGTACGATTCACCCGGCAGCGACCGGGTTTCGCTGACTTTGCCCCACCTTGTTTCCCTGGAGGACCCCATGAGCAACCTTTACACCGCCGAAGCGATCGCCACCGGAGGCCGCGCCGGAATCACCAAAAGCAGCGACGGCCGCCTCGACCTCGACCTCAGCGTGCCGCAGGAGATCGGCGGCGACGGCGGCCCCGGCACCAACCCCGAGCAGCTGTTCGCGGCCGGCTACGCCGCCTGCTTTCAGGGTGCCCTGGGCGTGGTCGCGCGGCGCCAGAAGATCGAGCTGAGTGACGAGAGCACCATCACCGCTCGCGTCGGCCTGCAAAAGAGCGGGCTGGCCTTCGCCCTCGACGTGGAGCTGGAAGGCCGCTTCCCCGGCCTCTCCCGCGAGCAGGGGGAAGCGCTGATGCACGCCGCGCACGAGGTCTGCCCCTACAGCGTCGCCACGCGCGGCAATGTGGACGTGCGCCTGAGCGTCGCGGAATAAGGCCCCCCTACCTCCCGGCGCGCCCTGGCCGAGGCTGGGGCGCGCTACTTTGACCGGGTGAGGTCGCTGCCGTGCGGGTCCTGATCGTCGTCGCCACTGCCGGGGAGGCCGCCCGGCTCACGGACCTGCCCGCCCGGGTGGTCGTCAGCGGGGTCGGCCCGGTCGCGGCCGCCCTCGCCACGGCCCGCGCCCTGGCCTCGGAACGCTTTGATCTCGCCGTCAGCGCGGGCATCGGCGGGGCGTATCCCGGCAGCGGGCTGCGTCCCGGCGACCTCGCCGTGTCGGGACGGATCGTGCAGGCGGACCTGGGTGCGCAGGACGGCGAGGGGTTTCTGGGGCTGGAGGCGCTGGGCCTGTCCATCCTGCCGGACGCTCCGCACGCCGGGGACTTCGGGGTCTGGTCGGACGCCGCCGCCCTCGCCGCGCGGGTGGGCGCCCGGTGCGGGCCGCTGCTCACGCTGAGCACCGTGACGGGCACCTCGGCGCAGGCGCAGGCCCTCGCTGCCCGTTTTCCCGGCGCGCTGACCGAGGGCATGGAGGGGGCGGGCGTCGCCCACGCGGCCCTGCTGGCGGGCGTCCCGGCGCTGGAGCTGCGCGGCGTGAGCAACCCGGTCGGCCCCCGCGACCGCGCAGGCTGGCGTATTCCTGAGGCCCTGGCGGCGACCCGGCGCGGGCTAGAGGGCCTGCTTGAGCTTTAGCGCAATGGACCCCTCACCCCACCCTCTCCCCCTGGAGAGGGCTTTTCCGACCCCTCTCCCTTGGGGAGACTCGCAGAGCTGCTTGCAGAGGGGCGCTGCCAAGCAGCGGGGTAAGGGGTCAGCGCTTCAGTTCTCCCGCAGCAGCCCCTGCACGGGCGAGGGCGGCGCCGGGAAGCTCACGCGGACGTTGGCAACCGTGCCGGGCGGCGTTCCCGGCTGCACGTTGATCCAGTGGCTCGCCAGCACGGGCGGATTGGGCTGCGGGTCGATGGCGCGCACCAGCACCCGCCCCTGCGCGGGCACGAAGAGGCACCAGCCCTGCGGCGCGGCCCCGAAGGCGCGCACCGGCAGGATGCTTTGCAGGGTCAGTTCGCCCTCGCTGGCCCAGTAGTCCACCAGCAAGGAGGCGTGCTCGCGCGTCAGGTCGTCCGGGTTCAGGTCAAGCTGCACCTCGACCGCGTCAGGCTGGCCGGGCACCAGGTTCAGCCAGCCGGGGACGACCTGGCGGCCACTCTGGGCGCTGCGAAACTGCTGGGGTTCGGGGGGAGTGGTCATGGGTGACAGGGTAGCCCGGCGCAGGCCCCGGCCTGTTCAGTCGGCCTGCTCAATCGGCAGAGCCGTGCAGCGTGCCCAGCAGCGCCCGCACCGCCACGAAGCCCACCAGGAAAAACAGCAGCGGCGTGAGGTTCACCTCGATCTCGGCGTCCTTTTCGGGGGTCAGGGCATTTTGCCTGCGGTACTTGATCATGCCTTCAGCGTACCTGCCCCGCCTGGGCACGGACCTTGCGGCTTGCTTGGGCCTTGCTGGTGGCCGATGGCGACGCCCGTCCCGCTGCGGCCCCAGGCGGCGCGTTATGTTGAGCTGACATTTCCAGGCTGAGCCTTCCCTCCTTCTCACGCCCGTTCCAGAGGACCCCTGCCATGACTGCTCCCGCGCCCGCCGCTCCCCCCGCCACCCTGCCCACCACCATGAAGGCCCTCAGCAAACTCGAAGCCCGCGAGGGCCTGTGGATGGTGGAGGCCCCCGTGCCCACCCCCGGCCCCAACGACCTGCTGATCCGGGTCAAGCACAGCAGCATCTGCGGCACCGACGTGCACATCTACAACTGGGACAGCTGGGCGCAAAAGACCATTCCGGTGCCGATGGTCGTCGGGCACGAGTACGTCGGCGTGGTCGCGGCGGTCGGCGCCGAGGTGCGCGGTTTCGCGGTCGGGGACCGGGTCAGCGGCGAGGGCCACGTGACCTGCGGGCACTGCCGCAACTGCCGCGCGGGCCGCCGCCACCTCTGCCGCAACACGCTGGGGGTCGGCGTCAACCGTCCCGGCTCCTTTGCCGAGTACCTCGTGCTGCCCGCCTTCAACGCCTTCAAGCTGCCCGACGACATCCCCGACGAGATCGCGGCGATCTTCGACCCCTTCGGCAACGCGGTGCACACGGCCCTGAGTTTCGACCTCGTGGGGGAGGACGTGCTGATTACCGGGGCGGGGCCTATCGGCGTGATGGCCGCCGCCGTCGCCCGGCACGTGGGCGCCCGCAACGTGGTCGTGACCGATGTGAACGACTACCGCCTGGGCCTCGCCCGGCAGATGGGGGCCACCCGCGCCGTCAACGTGGCGCGGGAAGACCTCTGGGCGGTCGCGCAATCGGAACTGGGCATGACCGAGGGCTTCGATGTCGGGATGGAGATGAGCGGCTCGGGCGCGGCCTTCGCGCAGATGGTGAGCGTGATGAATCACGGCGGCAAGGTCGCCATCCTGGGCATTCCCTCGGGCCGGGTGGACATCGATTGGAACGCCGTGATCTTCAAGATGCTGACCCTCAAGGGCATTTACGGCCGCGAGATGTTCGAGACCTGGTACAAGATGACGGCCCTGATCCAGTCGGGTCTTGACCTCACGCCGGTCCTGACCCACCGCTTTGCCATCGACGACTTCCAGCAGGGCTTTGGCGTGATGCTGAGCGGGCAGAGCGGCAAAGTGATTTTGGACTGGGAGAGTTGAGGGGCGGCTACGGCTTAGGCTTCGTCCATGCAACAGCAGAGGGTCACGGCCAGAATCCGCATCCTGACCGCGTTTCGTGATTTGGAGAAGGGTCTCGGGCGGCAGGCCTTCAGCTTGGCCGAGATCGCGGGCCGCGTCCCCGAAAATGCGCGTGGAACGGTCGGTAATCACCTCGCCTCCTTCATGGCGGACGGCAAAAGCCATGGCAAAGGGTATGGAGAGGTCGAGCGCGTCGGGCGAAGCCTCTACCAGCTCACCGCCAGAGGGCGCGGCGTCCAGCGCGACCTCGGTCTGCTGCTCTAAACCGGCGCCACCTGTCCAACCGCGCCCACGTTTCCTGAGTGTGGTCATGTTAACCTGGACGGTGGAGGTCGGGCCGCGCCCGGCAAAAACAAACCATGGATTATTACGAACTGCTGAGCGTCTCGCGCACCGCGAGCGCCGACGAGATCAAGAGTTCCTACCGCAAGCTGGCCCTCAAGTTCCACCCCGACCGCAACAAGGAAGCGGGCGCCGCCGAACAGTTCGCCAAGATCAACGAGGCGTATGCGGTGCTTTCCGACCCCGAGAAGCGCGCGCACTACGACCGCTTCGGCAGCGCGCCGGGGGCCGGGATGCCCGGCGGCGATCCCTTCGGCGGGATGGGCGGGGCGGGGTTCGACCCGATGGACATCTTCGAGCAGCTGTTCGGCGGGGCCGTGGGAGGCCGGGGCGGGCGGCGCGGTCCGGCACGCGGCGACGACCTGGAAACGGAAGCGCGCGTCACGCTGCTTCAGGCCCGCGCGGGCGAGGAGATCGAGGTCGAGGTGGACCGCCTGACGAGTTGCGAGCACTGCCACGGCAGCCGCACCGAACCCGGCGGCAAACCCCCCAAGACCTGCGCGACCTGCGGCGGCGCGGGCGCGGTGCGCGCTCAGGCCCGCACCATCTTCGGCGTGGTCGAGACGCAGCAGCCCTGCCCGACCTGCCGGGGCGAGGGCCAGACCATTCAGGACCCCTGCACCGTCTGCAAGGGCCGGGGCCGTACCCTCAAGGCCGAGACCGTGAAGGTCAAGCTCCCGCGCGGCATCGACGAGGGCTACCGCATCCGGGTGGCGGGCATGGGCCACGAGGGACCCGGCGGCCCCGGCGACCTGTACGTCCATATCGAGATGGAGCCGCACCCCGAGCTGCGGCGCGAGCAGGAGCACCTGATCCACACCGCCCAGATCGGGTTCGCCCAGGCGGTGCTGGGCAGCCAGATCACGGTGCCGACCCTCGACGGCCCGCAGGTGGTGGAGGTCAAGGCGGGGACCCAGCACGGCGACCTGCACCGCCTGCGCGGCCAGGGCCTGCCCCGCCTTCAGGGGTCGGGTATGGGCGACCTGATCGTGGAATACGAGATCGTGGTGCCCAAGCCTGCCCAGCTCAGCCCCGAGGCCCGCGAGGCCCTGCACGCCTACGCCCGCGCGGTGGGCGACGAGGTCAACGAGCACCGCGAGGGCCTGCTGGGCAAGGTCGGCAAGCTCTTCGGACGGGGCGACTGAGCGCGGCCCCCAGACCACGGGGGTACAGCGAGGCGGGAGAGGCGCGCGGCTTCTCCCGCCTCGCCGCCATCTGGGTTGTCTCCGGCACAGGAACGTGGACCTGTGTGTCCCATGACACTTGTGCGCGGGGGCGGGTATGCTGCTGTGCGCCTGCACCGCCGCGCCTGTGCGGTGCCCCGTTCCTGACCGCCCCGCTCCTCCCGGAGGTTTTCCACCGTGACCGTGTCCTCTTCCTCTTCTCTTGAGCGCCTGTCGCAAAGCCGCCGCCAGCCGCTGCTGGTGTTCTCGGGCCAGAGCAACCGTCCCCTCGCGCAGGCGATCTGCGACAACCTCGGGGTGCCGCTGGGGCACAGCAAGACCGAGAAGTTCACCAACGACAACCTGATCGTGCATTACGAGCAGTCGCTGCGTGAGGGCGACGTGTTTATCGTGCAGTCGTTTTCCACGCCGGTCAGCGACGCGATCATGGAACTGATGCTGATGATCGACGCGGCCAAAAGCGCCTCGGCGGGCCGGGTCACGGCCGTCATTCCGTACTACTCGTACTCGCGCAGCGACAAGAAAGACAGCCCGCGCATCTCCATCGCCGGGCGGCTGGTGGCCGATCTGCTGGAGGCGGCGGGCGCCGACCGCATCCTGACCATGACCCTGCACGCGCCGCAGGTCCACGGCTTTTTCAAGGTGCCGGTGGACCACCTCTCGGCCGATCTGGTGCTCAGCGAGCACTTCCGGGGTTGCGTGCCCAACGCGCACGAGGGCGTGGTCCTCGCGCCCGACGCGGGCAGCATCAAGCGGGCTTCCCAGATTGCCCGCCGCCTGGATTCGGGTCTCGCCATGATCGACAAAGAGAGGCTCTCGGACACCGAGGTCCGGCCCCGCGCCCTGATCGGGGACGTGGAGGGCAAGACGGTCTTTATCGTGGACGACGAGATCAGCACCGCCGGAAGCCTGGTCGAGACGGTGAACCTGGCCCGGGGCCTGGGGGCGCGCGACGTGTACGTGGCGGTCACCCACGGCGTCTACACCGGCCCCGCCATCGAGCGCATCGCCGCGCTGGACGTGACCCAGGTCGCCAGCACGAACACCGTGCTCGTCTCCGAGGAGAAGGTCAGGGCCTCCAACGGCAAGCTCGCCGTGCTGGACGTGTCGCCGCTCTTTGCCAATGCGATTGCCAATATCCATACCGGCGAGAGCGTGAGCACACTCTTTACCTGAGCGCGGGGGAGAAAGGCGGCGGGGGAGGCGAAGAGGCTTCCCCCGCCGCCCGTGTTGGGGAGCGCTAGGCGGGGACTAGACCGCCCGTGCCCGCCCCGCCCGCAGCAGCGCGAGCAGCGTGGCCGCCGCGAGCAGCGTCAGCAGCAGCCCCGCGTGGGGGGCAGCCAGAAAGGCGAGCGGAACCAGGGCTGCCACCACCAGCGGGGGCAGGAAGGCGCGGCCCAGCGCCAGGGCGCCGAAGCCCACGCCCACCAGCGATCCCAGCGGCAGCGCGGCCACGGGGGGCAGGTAGGCGGTCAGCACCCCCCCCAGCACGAAGCCCAGGGCCAGCCCCAGCAGCGCCCCTGCCAGCCGGGGCGGGGGCAGCGGCAGGCGCCGCCGCAGCGCCCAGCCCAGGGCCAGCAGGGCCGCCAGCACCAGCGCGGGCGGCTGCATCAGCCCGGCCTTGGCGAGCAGCTCGCGCACGCTGCTCTGGGCGAACACGACCGCCACGTTCTGCGCGGTGATCACGTCCTGCAACTGCCAGCGCAGCGTCTGCGGGCCGCCGAACACGGCGCGGGTCAGGCGGGTGGGGTAGAGGCTGTAGCGCTCGAAACGGGCGGGGCGGTCGGCGGTGACGGTGAGGTCGAGGCTGCGCAGCGGCTCGCGGCGGTCGGACAGGCGGTAGCTCCAGCCGCGCGATCCCTGGTGCGTGTAGGTGACGCTCACGCGCACGGTCTGCCCGGCGCCCACCCGGCCCTCCCAGAGGCTGCCCTGGGACAGGTCGCTGGCGCGGTAGGCCCGGCCGTTCACGGTCAGCCGGAAGCCGCTGAGCGTGCCGCTTCCCTGCGGCAGCGGAAACAGGAAACGCGCGGTGGCCGCCTCGCGGCGCGGATTGGTGAAGGTGTAGTCGGCGCGGAAGGTCGCCCGGTAGGTGTTGCCCGCCTGCGAGGCCGCCCCGCCCGCCGCCCCCACGAAGCGCAGGTCGGCGCGGGCGCGGGTGGTGTCCAGCCCCAGCGGTTCCTCGGTCTGGAGGGTCACGTCGCGGGTATAGAGCAGGGTCTCGCCCCGGCGGGTAAAGCCCTCGCGCAGGTCCTGCACGGTGAGGCTGGGCGGGTTGCCGAAGTAGGGCAGCAGCGCCTCCCAGCCGCCGCCCAGGTTCAGCCGGGTATACACGTCGGCGGGCAGCGCCACGCTGCGCGAGTAGGTCCGCGACGACAGCAGGCTCACGCGCGGCGCCGACTGCACCGTCTGCCCGCCTGCCGGGTCCGCCGCGTTGGCGTAGCGGGCGCTCAGTTGCGCGCCCAGCCGCAGGTCCACCGCCCGGCGCGTGACCTCCACCGCCAGCGCCCCGGCTCCCAGCGCCAGCGCGACCAGCGCCCAGCGGCCCACCTGTGGTCCCCGCGCGGCTGCCCAGCCTATCCCCGCCCGGAAGCGGTCGCGGTCGAGCAGCCCGACCAGCAGCAGCGCGAGCAGCCCGGCCCCGAGCAGCCCCAGCAGCGGCACCGCCAGGCCCGCCAGCCACCCGAGGGCACCCGCCAGCATGTCCAGAGCGGTCTGAACCATAGGAAACCTCCAGAAGTGTGATGAGGGGGAGACTCCCGTCAGTATGTACCTCAACAGGAGGCTCTGCCTCATCCATCTTTGGGAGGAGGGGGGAAGTCGGGGCGCCGTCGCCGTGGGCGGACTTCTCCCCCTCGGCGGCCCGCTAGACTCGCCCCATGAGCGAGCAGGTGCAGGGCGGGCAGGTGCGCGTGGGTGCAGAGGCCGAGTTGCCGGAGGGCAGCCAGACCGAGGTGACGGTGGACGGGGTGGGCGTGGTCGTCGTGCGGTATGAGGGGCAGTTCTACGCGCTGCGGAACAACTGCACCCACAAGGACTATCCGCTGCTGGGCGGCGAGGTCAGCCTGGGCCGCATCACCTGCGCCAAGCACGGGGCCAAGTTCGAGCTGGCGACCGGCAAGGCCAAGACCCTGCCTGCGGTCAAGCCGGTGCGCGTCTACCGCACGCAGGTCGAAGGCGGTCAGGTGTACGTGTTGCCCCTGTGAGGGTCCTGAATATTCCCGTTGCGCCGCACCTCCTGACCGCGTGGGCGGGTTGGCTGGCCCCGGAGCGCCAGCCCTTTTTCCTGACCGGGGAGGAAGCGCGGCGGCTGGGGCTGGACACGGTGCCCCGGGCAGCAGCGACGTTCACCCCGGAAGAACGCGACACTCTGGCTCTCTGGAACGTCTCTGGCGAGGCCGACCGCATTGCCTGGCTGCGTGAGGAACAGTGGAACGCCCTGCCGCTCGCCACTCGCCGGGCGCTCTTGCAGGCGCAGGTGCGGCACGGGCGGGGAGCGGTGCCGCGCGTGCGCGACTTTGCCGACCGGCTGCCGGGGCTGGAGGGAAGCCGCTTCGTGTGGTGGCCGTCTCTTCTCTCACCCGCCGTGCTGGCCCGCGTGGTGGCGCGGGAGGGCCTGGACTGTCAGCGGGCGGCCGTCCCGGAGGCGGTCTGGGAGGCGGCGCACCCTCGTCTCCCCGGCGCGCGCGACCTGGCGGGGACCTTTCCCCACGCCAGCGGCCCCAACTGCTTCGGCACCGTGATGGGCGCGGCGGGCGTGGACGGCGCCGCGCGGGAATGGATGCAGCGCAGCCCATTCGAGGCGTTTCTCGCCTCGCGCACCCGCCCCGGCGGGCGGGACGACGCGCCCGGAACGCTGCTGGTCTGGCGGGACGCGGCGGGCGCGGCCCAGCACGCGGGGGTGACGCTGGGCGGCGGCTGGGCGCTGCACAAGCCCTCGCAAACGTGGCTGACGCCGTGTGTGGTGTTGCCAGTCGAGCAGCTCAAGCGCTTTTCGCGCACGCGCGGCTGGCGGCTGCACCGCTTCCGGCTCCAGCCCTTCCCGCTGGACGGCTGAAGGCTCCGGCGCGGGGGGTCCCGGGGCCTGCGGGGAAAAGGGGTGGGGGCTACTTTCCGTGTTTCGTCAGCCGCCACAGCGTCACGGCGTTGGTGATCAGCAGCAGGGCAGACAGGATGGCGAGGGGAATACTCCCGGTCTGCACGAAACGGATGGTCAGGATGCCCCAGCCGCAGACCAGCGCTGCCACCAGCCAGATGCGCCACGCGGGGGCGTTCACGGGGTCCTCCGGGTCTTCATGGGTTCAGCGTAGCCCAGGCGGGGGGGCGGGGCGTCCCTTCCATCCATCCCTGGCCCGGCTCAGCGGGGGGCGAGGACCGCCCGCACCGCCGCTTCCGCGTCCAGCAGGCCCCGGCCGCAGCTCTTGCGGGGGTCGGGGTCGCAGCGTCCCCCGGCGAAGGGCGTTGCGGTGCGCGTGAGCAGGTCGCGCACTCCGGCGGGGGTCAAGCTGGGTTTCACGCCCAGCAGCAGGCTGGCGACGCCCGCCGCGTGCGGAGCGGCGAAGCTGGTCCCGTCGGGGCTGCGCTCGCCGCTCGGGCCGCTCACGCTGCTCGCCAGGATGCCGCGCGTGCGCTCGCCGCCGGGTGCGGCCAGGGCCACGCTGGCGCCCCAGTTGGCGTAGCCGGGCCGCTGGCCGCCCTCGGTCACGCTGGTCACGGTCAGCACATTGCGGCACCCGGCGGGCGAGTAGCCCCGCGCGTCGGCGCCGTCGTTGGCGGCCCCCGCCACGACCAGCGCCCCGCGCGCCGTCACCGCGTCCACCGCCGCCTGCACCCGGGCGTCGCAGCCGGTCAGCGGCACGAAATCGGCATACAGGCTGAGGTTCAGCACCCGCGCGGGGTTGAGGTTGGCGGGCACGCCCGGCACCGGCACCCCCGCCGCCCAGCGCAGCCCGTCCGCGAGGTCCTGCGGGGCGACCAGCCCGTCTACGCCCGCCACCCGCACCTGCACCACCCGCGCCTGCGGGTTGATTCCGGCCATGCCGCGCCCGTCGTGCGCCGCGCCGATCAGGTTGCCGATCACCTCGGCGTGGTAGGCGTACTGGCCCACGCCACCCGCGTCGGCGTCGCGTCCGTCGCCGTCCCCGGCCCGCGCCGGGTCGGAGACAAAGTCGTAGCCGCTGACCACCCGCCCGGCCAGCTCCGGGGTGTTCACGAAGCCGGTGTCCAGCACCGCCACGGTGACCCGCGCGCCCCGTCCCGTTCCGGCCAGCTGCGCCCAGGCCCCCGGCGCCCGGATCGCCTGGAGGTTCCATTGCCGCGCGAAGAGGGGGTCGGCAGGCCGGTAGAGGGAGGGCGCGGGCACCGCCGCCGGAAGGCCCGGCGAACCCGGCGAGAGCGGCAGCAGCGGCGGCGTGACCTGTGGCCGGGGCGGCTCGGGTTGCAGCTCGGGCAGAGGCGTGCCGGAAGGCGGGACTGGGGCGGCGACGGGCGGCAGCGGCCCGATCGGGGTCACCCTGGGCGCGGCGAGGGCGGCGGCCCCGGCCAGGGCAGCGGTGAGCAGCAGGGGCAGGGCGGGCTTCATGGGGCCAGTCTGGCGTCCCCGGCTGACGGGCGGCTGAGGAAAAGCCAGGGAAAACCAGGCGTGGAGGGGTAGCATGGCCCGCATGACTTCAGGGGCAAGCAGCGCAGCGGCAGCGGCTCAGCGGGGAGGGCGCGTGGTGGTCCTGACCGGCGCATCGAGCGGTATCGGGCGGGCGACCGCGCAGGAACTCGCCGCGCGGGGAGAGCGGCTGGTGCTCGCGGCCCGCCGCGCGGAGGACCTCGCCGCACTGGCCCGCACCCTCGACCCTTCCGGCTCGCGGGTGATCGCCGTGCCCACCGACGTGACGCGGGACGCCGACCGCCGGGCGCTGATCGCCGCCGCCGAGGCCCACTTCGGGCAGGTGGACGTGCTCGTCAACAACGCGGGCGTGACGGTCGAGCGCGGCTGGTGGTGGGACGACCCCGATCCGCTGCGGGTGCTGCGCGTGAACCTCGAAGCCCCCGTGGAACTCACCCGGTTGGTGTTGCCCCAGATGCGGACGCGCCGCAGCGGGCACATCGTCAATATCGGCTCGGTGGCGGGGCGGGCAGCCACCAACGGCATGTACTCCGCGAGCAAGTTCGGCCTGCGCGGCTTCTCGCTGGGGCTGCGGCGCGAACTGCGGGGCACGGGCGTGCAGGTCAGCCTGGTCTCGCCCGGCTTTGTCAAAAGCGAGATGACCGCCTCGGCCCGGCTGCCCATGCCGGGGCCGGAAGTCGTGGCCCGCGCCGTGGCGGGCGTGCTGGACCGGCCCCGCCGCGAGGTCATCGTGCCGCGCGTGTACGCCCTGCTGGCCGCGCTCGACCACTTCCTGCCGGGGATAGGCGACCGGGTGGCGGCGCAGTTGATCCGGCGGCGCTACGACCACCGGGGTTAGCCCGGCAGCATCTCTCAGCGTTCCCTTCAGGCTCGCAGGCTGCGCCCTCTGCCCCCGACTTCGTAGACTGGCCCCCAGATGAACGCCGCCAAGACTGCCTTCAAGGCGCTTCAACCTGCCCTGGAACGGGGCCTGCTGGCCCTCGACCACGCCGTCAGCGGTTACGTGCAGCCCCGCCGGGCGCGCGGCAAGCTGATCCTCCAGCCCTACGTGGGCTGGGGCACCCCGGACAGCGTGGAGCTGACCGGGCGGGTGCTGTTGCCCCGCACCCTCGCCCCGGCCAGAAAGGGTGATGCGCGCTGGCGCAACTTCCGCAGCGTCCTGCGCCGGTTGCTCTCGCGGGAGGTGGGAGGCGTGCGGGTGACCGGCACGCTGGGCGGGGTCAGCGCCAGCGATGTCAGCAACAGCGACGGCTACTTCACGCTGGTGTTCGCGCCTGCGCCGGGGGGGCAGCCCTTCGCGGACGGCTGGCACGAGGCGCAGCTGGGGATCGAGGGCCGCGAAGGCAGCACCCGCGCCCGCGCGCAGGTCGTCTCGCAGGCCCGCTTCGGCATCATCAGCGACCTCGACGACACCGTGATCCAGTCGGACGTGACCAGCCTGCCGCGCATGCTCGCCACCAGCCTGACCGGCAACGCGCGCACCCGCCTGCCCTTTCCCGGCGTGGGCGCGCTTTACCGGGCGCTGACCCGCGAGGGCGAGGCCCGCAACCCGATTTTCTACGTGTCCAGCAGTCCGTGGAACTTCTTCGACCTGCTGTGGCAGTTTCTGGACTACCGCCGCATTCCGCTGGGGCCGATGTTCCTGCGCAACTGGGGTTTTGATCTGCTGGGCGGCCACGGCGGGTACAAGCACGGCGTGATCGAGCGCCTGTTTCAGCGCTACCCCAACCTGAGCTTTGTCCTGATCGGGGACAGCGGAGAAAAGGACCCCGAGATCTACGCCGAGGTCGTGCGCCGCTATCCGGGCCGGGTGCTGGGCGTGTACATCCGCGACGTGACCGAAGCCAGCCGCGACGAGGGCGTCCTGAAGCTGCGCGAGGAGGTTCGCCGGGCGGGCGTGGACCTCGTGCTCGCCGCCGACAGCCTCAACGCCGCCAGCCACGCGATGAGCATGGGCCTGATCACGCCGGGCGAGTTCCGCAGCGTCCTGACGAGCGTGGCGCGCACCTACGAAACCTGAGCCTGGCGGGGGGCAGCCCAAAAGGGGCGGACCGGGAATGGATCTCCCGGTCCGCCCTACTGTCGGGGGGGTTTAGCCTTGCGGCCCGTTGCTGCCCCGGCGGCCCCGGCGGCGGCGGCGGCGCTTGGCGTCGGCATCGCCCGTGTCGGCGGGCGCGGCCTGCGGCTGGGGTGCGGCGGTCTGGGCGCGGGGCGGACGGCTGCCGCCCTGGCCCCCCGGGCGCCCGTTCAGGTCACGGACGGCCCCCCGGTCGCTGGCCCCGCGCGAGTAGCCGGGCGCCCGGTTGCCCCGGTCACTGGCCCCGCGCTCGGGGCGGTCGAAGCGGCGGCTTCCCCCACGCCCACCCCCCTCTCCCTGGCCGTCGTCGGGCGGCAGGTTCTCGACCGTCCAGTCCCCGAAGTACATCCGCTGCACGGTGATGTTCACCGGGCGCAGGTGCTCGTTGCGCGGGCGCTCCAGCGTGATCACGCGCCGCGCCCGGCCCCCGCTCTGGCCGCCCTGGCGCGGCGCGCCGCGCTCGCGCAGTCCGCCGCCCTCGCGGCCCCCCTCTCGGGAAGCGCCGTCACGGGGCAGGCCCTCGCGGCCTCCGGGTCGGCGCCCGGCCTGGGCGGCGCGGGCCGGGGCGGCGGGCACGGCGGCCTGGGGGTCGTCCAGCGTGAAGCGGCGCGGGGCGCTGGGCGTCACGGTCTGGAGCTTCTCGCGTTTCTCTGCTTCGCGGTCCTCGCGCCGCCGGGCGCGGGGCCGGGTGGTGTTGCCGTCCATATCGGTCTCCTGGGTGAAATCGATTTGCCGCGCCAGGGGATTGACCTGGCTGATGGTCACGGTCACGGCGTCCCCGAGGCGGAAGGTGCGCCCGCCGGATCGCCCCCGCAGCATCTGCGCGTCCTCGATATAGACGTAGTAGTCGTCGTCGAGGTTGGAGATGTGCAGCTTGCCCTCCACGCCGTTGTCGAGGGCGATGAAAAGCCCGCTGGACACCACGCCCGACACGTTGCCGGGGAAGGTGCCGCCCAGGTTCTCCTGCGCCCACTTGGCCTGGTAGTACTTGGTGAGGTCGCGCTCGGCCTCGGCGGCCTTGCGTTCGCGCTCGGAGGTGTGGTCGCCCATCGCCGGGAGCTTCGCCCGCAGGTCGTTCACCGCCCGGCTGCTCGCCCGCAGCTCGCCCGAGAGCATCCCCTTGAGGACCCGGTGGACCAGCAGGTCCGGGTAGCGGCGGATCGGCGAGGTGAAGTGCAGGTACTCGCCGAACGCCAGCCCGAAGTGCCCCAGGTTCTCGCCCGCGTACTTCGCCTGCTGCATCGAGCGCAGCAGCAGCGTGTTCACGACGCTCTCGCGCGGGGTGCCGCGCACCTGTTTGAGCACCGCCTGGTACGCCTGCGGGGTCGGCTCGCCGCCCGGGAAGGAAAAGCCCAGCCGCGCGATGGCCGCCGTCACCTCCTGAAAGCGCTGGAGGGTGGGTTCCTCGTGGATGCGGAACAGCGCCGGGATCTCGCGCTCGATCAGCTCGTGCGCGACGACCTTGTTGGCGAGCAGCATCAGGTCCTCGATCATGCCGCGCGCCGTCTCCTCGCGAATCGGGATCAGTTCCATGCGCCCGTCCGGCCCCACGTCCACCTTGACCTCACGCATCTTGAAGTCCAGGGACCCCTCGCGCAGCCGCTTCTGGCGCAGCTTGGAGGTGATCTTGAGCAGCAGGTGCAGGTCGCCTTCGAGGTGCCGGGCATGCTCGGGCAGCGTCGAGGTCGCCTCCGAGTAGGCCTGCACCTCGTCGTAGGTCAGCCGCGCCTTGGAGTTGATCACCGAGGGCGCGAGCTGCACCTTGAGGATGTCACCCTCGGCCGACAGCTCGACCAGCGCGGTCAGCGTCAGGCGGTCCTGGTACGGCACCAGGCTGCACACGCCGTTGCTGAGGTGCTCGGGGAGCATCGGCAGCACCCGGCCCGGCAGGTACACGCTGGTGGCGCGGGCGTAGGCCTCCTGATCCAGCGGCGTGCCCTCCTGCACGTAGTGGCTCACGTCCGCGATATGCACGCCCACCACGAAGGTCCCCTCCGGCGTGGGCTGGATGTGAATCGCGTCGTCGAAGTCCTTGGCGTCGCGGCCGTCCACCGTGAAGATGTTGAACCCGCGCAGGTCGAGGCGGCCCACCAGCGCTTCTTCGGGAATCTCGGTGGGGATCGCCTGGGCCTGCGCCAGCACCTCGGGCGGGAAGTCGCCGCGCAGGCCGTACTTCACGATCACGGCTTCCGTCTCGGTCTCGGGATCGTCCTCGGCGCCCAGCACGCGGGTGACCTGCCCGAAGACCTCGTCCTCGCCGGTGTGCTCGGGCCAGAACAGCGCCGAGACGACCCTCGCCCCGCTGTGCAGTTCCTCGATCCCGTCGGGCAGCAGCAGGATGCGGTGGCGGGCGCGGTGGTCGTCGGGCTTGAGGATCGGGTGGCCCTTGCTGAACTCCAGCGTGCCGACGAGCTGTTTGTAGGCCCGCTGCACGATCCGGGCGACCGAGGCGCGCGGGCTGCCGTCGCCGCGCTGGCCCCGGCGGGGACCCCCCCCGCGCCCGTTGTCGCCGCGCCCTTCCATGCGTACCAGCACGATGTCGCCGTTCCAGGCTTCCATGGTGTGCTCGGCGGCCACGTAATAGTCCTCGCCGCCACTGTCCGGCACCACGAAGCCGAAGCCCGCCGCCGACGCCTGAAAGCGCCCGCGCACCAGGTTCATCGCCTCGGGCAGCCCGTAGGTGCGCTTGCGGGTGCGGATCACCTCGCCCGTCTGGGTCAGGTCGTCGAGCAGCGCTTCGAGGTCGCGCCAGTCGCCCAGGCGGTCGAGCATCTGGCGGGTGAAGGTGCGTTCCAGGTCGCGCACGTGAATGGGGCGCCCCAGCTTGCGCAGCTGCGCGACCACCATCTCGCGGGCGGGGTCCCCGGCCTCCCCGCTTTCCCCGGCGGAGTCCCCGCCAGGCGCAGGCGCCTCGGGGGCAGGCGTGGCTGTGCTGGTCGCGGCTGGGGTGGCAGTCTCCCGCCCGGCCGAGCGGCCCCGGCGGACAGGAACAGTCGGCTGGTCCTCGTCTTCCGTCTCGTGGGGCAGATCGACCACGGGTTCAGGCGTGTCGGCCTGGCCGTCGCCCGTCACGGCCAGGGCCGGGGCCGCCTCGGGAGCCGGAGCCTCCTCGACCGCCACGGCCTCGACGCCGCCCAGCACCTCGTCGAGCGCGGGGTCGGCCTCAGGCTGAGGCGCGGGCGCCGCCGCCTTGGGCTTGCGGCTGCGCCGGGGCTTGGGCACCTCCAGCAGCACCGGGTCGGTCGGCTCGGCCACCGCCGGAAGCACCTCGGGACTCGCCTCTGCCTTGGGCTGACGCCCACGCTTGCGGCGGCTGGGAGCGGGGGCTTCCAGCGGGGCGGCGTCCGCCGTGGGGACCTCTGCGCCGGGCTGGGGCGCCGTCTGCGCCGCTGTCACCTCGACCGCGGCCGCCTCGTCGCCCTGCGGCGCGCCTGGTGCCGGGGCGGCTTCCGTTGCGTGCGGCGCGGCCACCGGGTCCAGCGCTGCCCCGGCTGTCACGCTCGCCTTGCGGCCCCGGCGGGGCGCGCGGGTGGGGGCGGATGCCGGGAGGGTGGGCGCGTCAGCCTCGGGCACGGGCACCTCCACGGCGGGTTCGGCGGTCACGGGGTCGGGCGTGCTTGTCGGCTCCGCGGCGTCCGCCTTGGCGGCGCGGGGCGGACGGCCCCGGCGCGGTCGGGCCAGGGTCTCGGCGACCACGGGGGACAGCGCCGCGTCTGCCGGAGCGTTCCCGGTCTCCGGGGAAATCTCTGTGGACGTCGGCTGAGGCTCCGCCGGGGCCGCCGTCTTGCGGCCGCGCCGGGCGGGTGCGGCCGCAGTGGCCTCAGGCGTGGGGAAATCGGGGGTCGTCTCGGGTGCGGCGGCCTGGGGGATCGCGGCGGCGCTGCGCCGCCCACGTCCGGCGCGGCTCCCGGTCTGGCTGTTCTGTTCTTCGGAGGCGGCGCGCACCGTCTGCTCGTCTTGCGCCGCACGCTCCTTTTTCGCTCTGGGCATTCCTCACCTGTTGTGACGCCCGCGGGGTGCTATTCGTGAAGGCCCCGGCGAACCTGCGCCTGCCTCTGGAGGCGGGCAGGGCGGTGGCCCCCGACGTTCATCTCACCCACGGGGTAGAGGGGTCGCTTGTCTCGGGCCGCGCCCCTGGCCCGCGCCTGCTTCGGCGTGCGGTGCGGGGGCGCTTGGTCGTGCCTGAATCGGACTTGCCCGGCAGCGAGCGCAGTCTACCACGCGGCCTCATGAACCGCGCTGCATCCCCCCCACCGCCTGCGGAGCCGCGGCGGGAAGCAGCACCAGCCCGGTCAGCGGCGCGTGGTCGCTGAGCCGCGCGGCGCGGTCCACCCCCACCTGCGTGACCTCGGCGCCCGCCGCGAGCAGGTAGTCGATGCGCCAGCCGACATCGTTGGCGTAGGCCTGGCCGCGGTTGCTCCACCAGGTGTACTCGGCCCGCTCGCCCAGGTGCTGTCGGTGGGTGTCGGTCAGGCCCGAGGCCAGGTGCCCGGACAGCCACGCCCGCTCGTGGGGCAGAAAGCCGCTGTTGGCGCGGTTGCCCCGCCAGTTTTTCAGGTCGATCTCGTGGTGGGCCACGTTGTAATCTCCCCCGACGACGAGGGGCAGGCCCTCCGCGAGGGTGGCGAGCGTCCAGGCGTGGTAGTCGGCCAGCACCCGGTCCTTGAAGGCCTGCCGGGCCTCGCCGCTGCTGCCGCTGGGCAGGTACACGCTGGCAAAGCGCACGCCGCGCACCACCGCGCTGAGAAGGCGGCCTTCGTGGTCCATCTCGGGGTGGGCCATGCCGGGCCGCACGTCGGTCAGCGGGTGCAGGCTCAGCACCGCCACGCCGCTGTAACCGGGCTTCTGGGCCGGAAACCACGCGCCCGCGTAGCCCAGGTCGGCCAGCGCTTCCGGCATGGGGTCAGCCCGCACCTCCTGAAGCAGCAGCACGTCGGGCCGCTCGCGCGCCACCCACCCGGCCAGGCCCTTGCGCAGGGCGCTGCGCAGCCCGTTCACGTTGAGGGTCGTGACCTTCAGGCGGGCGCTGGGGGGAGGGGCGTCGGGCAAGCCGGACATCGGTGCGAGGATAGCGCCCAGGTGGCCGGGGCGGGCGCCGCTCAAGGAATCTTGAGCCGGACAGCGCGTGCCCAGGGCGGCGGTCGGGTACGCTGGACCCACCATGGCCGAGATCAAGTTCCGCAACGAAAAGGACGGCAGCGAGTTCGAGATCACGCACGCCCGGGCCGCGCGGGTCCTGGCCGACGTGCGCCGCTGGGCGGAACAGAACGGCTTCGCCCGCGTCACCTTCTGGCGCGACCCCGCCGACGAACACCGGTTCTGGGTGCAGCTTGGAGAAGACCGCCTGAACTACTGGATTCACGCCAGCACCTTCACCGAGGGCAAGCACGAGACCATCGAGATGCAGCTCGACTACGCCCGGGGCGCCCAGCGCCGCAGCGCCGCCGGATACGAGCGCTTCGACAAGTAGCCTGGCCGCAAGTTTCGGCAGAGTATCTCCACGCGCAGGTGCAGCCAGTCGCGCAGCGGGAAGGCGGCGCCCAGGTCCCGCGCCTTGACCTCCAGCCCATAACTGGCGGCGATGGCCTGCGCGTCCTCCGGGCCGACCGTGACCGCAAGGAGGAGGTCTTCCCAGCCGGGCCGCGCCAGCCCGGCGACGGCCGTCCCCTGCCCCAGCGCCGCCCACATCCGCGCGAGATGCGCTTCCCCGTGTTGCGCCGCATACACCCGGCCCCCTGGCCGGAGCACCCGCCGCGCCTCGGCCAGCGCGCGCTCCGGGCCAGGCAGGTGCGCCAGCACCCGCACCAGCAGCACCACGTCGAAGCTGGCGGGAGCGAAGGGCAACGTCTCGGCCTCTCCGGGCAGGACACCGGGGCCGGGAGAGGGGTCCAGCCCCACCCGGCGGCCCCGGTGTCCCCGTTCCCGCAGCGCCGCCAGCAGCCGGCCGTCGCCCGCCCCCACGTCGAGCACGTCGGCGGTAGGGGAGAGGGCCAGTCGGTCCAGCAGGGGCGCTTCCGGCCAGGCTACGCCCGCCCGCCGGGAGAGCAGGAGATCGCGCTCAGGCAGGCGCACCGCTGCCCGCCAGGGCGGCCCTTACGCGCCGCTTGTGAAGTTTCCACGCAACCTTCATAACGGAATCAGGCTCACGTTTCGGCCCCGGGGGGCGGGCGAGAGTGACCCTTGTCCGGGGAGGAAGACGGCATTGTCCTTCCCCACCATTTCCACGAAAGGCAGGTATCCGCATGAAACTCTCCAACATCATGTACATCCTCGGCTTCGCTTCCATCCTCGCCTCGGCGGCCAGCTTCACCTCCGGCAAGGCCGACGGCGGCCCCGGCAACAAGGAAGGCGAGGAAAAGCAGCGCAGCGGCCTGTTCGTGGGCTTCTGGCCCCCCACGTTCTTCATCCTCGGCAAGATCATCGAGGACCGCGAGAACGCCAACCGCAACATCCTGACCGGCGAGTAAACGCGAAGAAAAAAGCCAGCAGCGCGAGAAGGGGACGTGGTGTCACGGCCGCGTCCCCTTCCTCTGCTTTCTCCCGGCGGCCGCCTTACATCTCCAGGCGGGTCTTGAGGAAGTTGGTCATCACGGCGCCCCGCTTGTAAAAGGGGTTGTCCATGATTTTGACGTACAGCGGGACGGTGGTTTTCGGGCCGTGCACGATCGTTTCCTCCAGCGCGCGTTTCATGCGGGCGATGGCCTGCTCGCGGCTGTCGTGGTGCACGATCAATTTGCCGATCAGCGAGTCGTAGTGCGGCGGGATCACGTAGCCGCTGTAGACGTGGCTGTCCACCCGCACGCCGGGGCCGCCCGCGAAATGCACGTCGTCCACCCGGCCCGCCGCCGGACGGAAGTCCTTGTCGGGGTCCTCGGCGTTGATGCGGCACTCGATGGCGTGGCCGTGGAGCTTCACGTCCTGCTGCTGAAGATGCAGCCCCTCGCCCGCCGCCACCTGAAGCTGCATCCGCACGAAGTCCAGGCCCGAGATCATCTCGGAGACGCAGTGCTCGACCTGAATGCGGGTGTTCATCTCCATGAAGTAGTAGTTGCCGTCCCGGTCCACGATGAATTCCAACGTGCCCGCACCCGCGTAGTTCACGTGCTTGGCAAGGCGCACGCCCGCGTCCAGAATTTCCTGCCGCAGCGATTCGGGCAGGGTCGAGGGCGCCTCCTCAATCAGCTTCTGGTTGCGGCGCTGGATCGAGCAGTCGCGCTCGCCGATGTGGATCACGTGGCCCTGCCCGTCGCCCATGACCTGCACCTCGACGTGCCGGAACTCCTCCAGGAACTTCTCCATGATGATCGCAGGGTCCCCGAAGTACAGCCGGGCTTCCTCCTGCGCCTGCGCGAAGCCCTTGGCAAGTTCGTCCTGGGTGCGGATCACCTTCTGCCCGCGCCCGCCGCCCCCCGCCGAGGCCTTGAGCAGCACCGGGTAACCGATCTGCTTGGCGGCCAGGAGCGCGGCGTCCACGCCTTCGAGCACCCCCGTACCCGGCACGACCGGCACCTTGCTCTGCGCGGCGATGTCGCGCCCGCCCGCCTTGCTGCCCAGCGCCCGCATGGACTCCGGCGTCGGCCCGATAAAGACGATGCCGTGCTCGCGGCACATCTCGGCAAAGTCCGGGTTCTCGGCCATAAAGCCGTAGCCGGGGTGAATCGCCTCGGCGCCGGTCATCAGGGCCGCCGAGAGGATGTTGGGAATGTTGAGGTAGCTGGCGTTCGAGGCGGGCGGCCCCACACACACCGACTCGTCGGCCAGCAGCACCGGCAGGCTCTTCTCGTCGGCGGTGGAGTACACCACGACCGTCTTGACGCCCATCTCGCGCGCGGTGCGAATCACGCGCAGGGCGATCTCGCCGCGGTTGGCAATCAGGATCTTTTTAAACATGTGCCCCTCCGGGAGAGCCACCAGTCACCAGCGGCCAGCTTCCAGCCTCTTTGGCGGGCGGGGCTGGCCGCTGGGAGCCTATTCGATGATGAACAGCGTCTGTCCGTACTCGACCGGTTCGGCGTTCTTCACCAGAATCTCGCGCACCGTGCCGCTCGTCTCGGCCTCAATCTCGTTCATCAGCTTCATCGCCTCGATGATGCACAGAATCTGCCCGGCGCTCACCGTGTCGCCCACCTTGACGTAGGCGGGGGCGTCGGGGCTGCTCGCCGCGTAGAAGGTGCCCACGATGGGCGCCTTGACCGGGGTTCCGGCGCTGGCGGCCTTGGCCGGAGCGGCGGCGGCAGGCATGGCCTCGGCCACCGACGTGCTGAGGCTCTCGGCAGTGACGGGCGCCGGGGCGCTGCCCGCTTCCGGGAGGGGCGCAGGCGGCGAGAAAGTGGCCGCCGGGCCAGCGGGCGGCGCAGCGGGAGCCGGGGCACTGGGCGCGAAGGCCGGACCGCCTGTCGCCTGCGGCCCGCGCTTGAGGTCGAGCGCGAAGCTGCCGGTCTTGAGGCTGAACTCGCGCACGTCGGCAAGGCTCAGGGCGTCGAGGATTTTCTTGAGGTCGTCTGGATTCATGGCCCCTCCTGGGTGAAGTGCTGGGGTGTGCTGGCGCCCTTGCAAAAGTGCAGCGTCCCCCATCATGCGGGGAAAACGGTCTCGTCCCTCTCTGCGGAGCGGACCGGGGGTGCTGGCTGAACTGAGTCTAACGGCAAAGGTGAACGCCGTCCCCATCTTTGCGGGAACGGCGTTCGGCAGGCACGGTCAGGCGCGGCTGAGGTACTGCCCGGTGCGGGTGTCCACCTTGACGTTGGTGTCCTGCTCGACAAAGAGCGGCACCTGCACGACCGCGCCCGTCTCCAGGGTGGCGGGCTTGGTGCCGCCCGAGACGGTGTCGCCGCGCACGCCGGGGTCCGTCTGGGTGATTTTCAAGATCACCTGGTTGGGCAGGGTGATGCTCAGGGCCTTGTCGCCGTACATCGCGACCTCGACCTCGGTGTTCTCTTTCATGAACTTGGCGGCGTCACCGACGAGGTTGGGGGGCAGATGCACCTGGTCGTAGGTTTCCAGGTCCATGAACACGTAGTCGTTGCCGTCCTTGTAGAGGTACTGCATCGTCTTGCCTTCCACGTAGATGTCCTGAAGCTTTTCGCCGCTGTTGAAGGTGCGGTCCACGATGCTGCCGCTTTCCATGTTGCGGAACTTGGTCACGACCTTGGCGCCGCCACGGCCCATCTTGAGGTGCGAGTACTCCAGGCACTCCCACAGGCCGCCGTCCATCTCCACCTTCGTGCCATTCCGCAGTTCAGTCACGCTGATCATGTGTTCTCCTTGTTCGGCCGGGGGCGCACTTTTCCTGCGGCCCGGTTTCCTGCGGCCCGGAGGCTGCGTCCGGGCGCCGCGCGGCAACAGGCACGATTCTAGCAGAGGTCCCCGCCCCGCCGGAACCCACACGTGGCGCCAGGTTTGCTACACTGCCAGGGTTGCTTGGCCCCCGCCCCTGCCCCCGCGCGCCTGAGGTGCGCCCGGTTGCGGCGCGGACGAGGCGGCCAAAGTGCCCCCCCCGGAGGAAACACGCACATGGAACTGAAGGCCACCCCCCGCAAGAGCCAGGAAAAGCTGGCAGAAGGCATGATCCCCGCCGTCGCCTACAACAAGGAGAAGAACGTCTCCTTTGCCATCTCCCGCAAGGTCTTTGACCGGGCCTTTCGCCAGCAGGGCACGACGGGCCTGTTCGACATCGTCCTGGAGGGCGGCGAGACCTTCCCGGCGCTCGTCAAGGCCGTGCAGATGGACAAGCGCCGCCGCGAGGCGATCCACGCCGACTTCTACATGGTGACCTACGGCGAACCCATCGAGGTCAGCGTGCCGGTCCACACCAGCGGCAAGAGCCAGGGTGAAGTCATGGGCGGCCTTGTGGACGTGGTCGTGCACAACCTCGCCGTGATCGCGCCCGGCCCGCGCCGCATTCCGCAGGAGATCGCCGTGGACGTGACCCGCCTGAACATCGGTGACCACGTGACCGCCGGTCAGATCAAGCTCCCCGAGGGTGTGAAGCTCGCCGCCGACGAAGATCTCGTCGTTATCAGCGTGCTGCCGCCCCGCCTCACCGCCGAGGAGGCCGAGGCCGAGGCCCAGGCCGCGCAGGTGGCCGGTCTGGTCGCTGCCGGGACCCTCTCCGAGGAGGCCGCCGCCGCCGTGCTGGAGGGCGACGCCAGCCTGGACGAGGTCAAGGCCGACGCGGTCGAGGCCCAGAACCAGGAGAGCACCGACGCGGCAGAGGCCGGGAACGAGCAGCAGTAAGCCCCTGCCGACGGGCCGGGATTCCCTCGGGGAGTCCCGGCCCTCGCCTTTACGGCGTCTCCTCCCGCAGGCAGCTGGCCCGTTCCCCGGGAGGCCGTTCGCCACACGCCCGCGCCAGCGCCAGAAAAGCGGGAACGTCCGCCCCCACCCGTCCCAGCGCCGCCGTGAAGTCGGGCACCAGCGCCGCGTAGGCCGCCGCCGAGGCCAGGGCCGCGTTGTTCACCCCGGCGGCGAACCAGGCGTCGTAGCCCCCGTAGCCCCCCCAGCTCGCCTTGAGCGCCGCGTAACGGTCCTGCAAACCCGCCAGGGCCGCCGCCTTGCGCGTCCGCCGCTCCTGCGGGGCAAGGGGCTGCGCGTAGAGGGCCTGCAGCTCGGCCCGCGCCGCCAACAGCAGGGCCTCGAACGCCCGCGCCCGCGCCCGGATGGTCCGGTCGGCTGCCTCCAGCTCCGGGGTGCCGTGGGCCGACATCCAGCGCCGCCAGCCCTCCTCCTCGACGGCGGTGGCAAAGGACTCGTTGTAGACGGTATCGCCGGGCACGTAGACGGCGGGGTGGGCCAACTCGTGAATCACGGTGCGGATCAGGGTGGGGTCCGGGGAGGCCAGCATGGTGGAGAGCACCGGATCGCGCAGATACCCCAGCGTGCTGTAGGCCGTCACGCCGCCCACCCGCACGTCCTCGCCCGCCGCCCGGCGCGTCTGGGCGTAGGCCCGCGCGTCCGCCTCCCGGAAATACCCCCGGTACCCCACGCACCCGGCCACCGGGAAGCAGGAGGTGAGCAGGTCCAGCCCAAATTCGGGCGCCCGGAACACGTTCCAGACGACGGAGGGCCGGCCCACGTCCACATACGTGCGGTAGGCCCCCCGGTCGGGCAGGCCCAGCTCGCCCACCGCAAAAGCCCGGACCTGCTGCACCAGCGCCAGCTGTCGCCGCGTTTCCGGCGGGGTCGCGGGGTCGGCCAGCACCTCGGCCACCGGCCGCGCCCGCACCAGCAGGTCAAGTTGCCCGGCGGCCGCCTGGGTGAGATACCCGACCTCGCCGCAACCGACCAGGGCCAGGGCCAGCAGCCCGCCCGCGCCCAGCACCCAGGCTTTCATGGGGACAGCATAGCGGTGGGCACGGAGGCTCAAAGCGTGGCCCCACCCCCTGTTCTTCGCCCCGGGTGGCGACCGGCCGGACTCCCCCTCAGAGACCGACCCTGGACGAGGGGCGGGAGCGGGGGGCAACCCACCGACCGGGGCAGCTCAGCCTTAAGGCCGGCGTCAGGAGGCCGCAACCCCCCTTGCGGGCGGGCGACCCTGCCCGCCGCCTGCGCCCCTCTACCCTGAAGCCATGAACACCAGAGCCATGGGGACCCTCGCGCAGAAGCTGCGTGGGCTGGACTACTGCCTGCTGACCACCGTGAGCAGCCACGGCCGCCTCGCTTCCCGGCCCATGAGCAACAACGGCGAGGTCGAGTATGACGGGACCTCGTACTTCTTCACCTGGGCCGACTCCCGCATGGCAAAGGACATCGCCGCAAACCATCATGTGCAACTGAACTTCAGGGCCGACGAGGGGTTCCTGTTCGTGGCGGTGCAGGGCGAGGCGCGGGTGCTGACCGACCGGCGCGTGATGAAAGACCACTGGCACGAGGAACTGCGCCGCTGGTTCGGGGATGGCCTGGACACCGAGGGCCTGGTGATGCTGCGGGTGGACGCCAAGCGCATCCAGTGGTGGGGCAAGGAAGACGGGCAGCTTGAGTTGTGAGGCTCCGGGCCGCCCTGCAAAGAGAGGCGGCCAGCCCGCAAGCTGACCGCCCGGGGCTGCTGCCCTCTCCTTACGC
The DNA here is from genome assembly GCF_014201885.1 of Deinococcus budaensis. Lineage (NCBI taxonomy): Bacteria > Thermotogati > Deinococcota > Deinococci > Deinococcales > Deinococcaceae > Deinococcus > Deinococcus budaensis. Next base: position 134,603 of record NZ_JACHFN010000008.1, read on the forward strand.
CGCCCCGACCTTCTGGGCGATGATGCCCTCGATGTAGTCCACCACGCTCCCCAGCGGCACGCGCGTCAGCACGTCTTCCAGAAAGGCGGTGACGAGCATCTTCTCCGCGAGTTCCTGGCGGATGCCGCGCGAGCGCAGGAAAAAGAGCTGCTCCTGATCGACCGGGCCGGTCGTCGAGCCGTGCGAGCAGCGCACGTCGTTGGCGTTGATCTCCAGCTGCGGCACCGAGTAGTTGCGCGCGTCACTGGACAGCATCAGCGTGCGGTGCTTCTGGTAGGCGTCCGTCTTCTGGGCGCCGAGGTCCACCTTGATCATGCCGCTGAACACGCCCACGCTGCGGTCGTCGCCCACGCCCTTGTACAGCAGGTCCGAGTGCGCGTGCGCGGCGGCGTGGTGCTGGAGCGTGTAGTGGTCGAAGTGCTGGTCCTCGTTGGCGAAGTACAGCGCCAGCATCTCGGAATCGCTGCCCTGCCCGCGCAGGTACGACTGCATCTCGGTGCGGCTGAGGGTGCCGCCCATCGTCACGACCAGGCTGTTCAGGGTCGCGTCCCGGTGAACGTCGCCGCGCTGGCGCTGGATGTGCGTGACTCCCTTGCCCCAGTTCTGAATAGAGACGTAGCGCACGCGGGCGCCGTCCTTCACGACCAGCTCGACCGCGCCGATGGCGTAGGTGCCGGGCAGTTCCTCGCTGTCCTGCTCGTCGATGAAGGTGACCTGCGCGTTTTCCTCAGCCACGACCAGGGTGCGGGTCGCCGTGTAGGTGCCCGCCTCGCTCATCACGCGGAAGGACCCCAGCGGCAGCTCGACTTCCACCCCGCGCGGCACGTACACGAAGGCGCCGTTGGTCCAGAGGGCTGCCGCGAGCGCGCTGAACTTGCCCTCGGAGGGGTCGGGGGACTTGCTGGGCGTGGTGCCGGGCGCGGCGATGGTGGTGTCGTCGGGGACCTCCGCCGGAACCACCGAGTAGAGGTACTGCTGCACCTTGTCGGCGTGCTGCTCGACCGCCGTCCGCAGGTCGGTGAAGATCACGCCCTTGTCGCGCAGGTCACTGGGCAGGTGCGTCTGGTACACCACGTCCGGACCGTCGAGCACCAGGAAGGCGCCCACGTCGGTGCCCTCAAGGCGCTTTTGCACGCTGGCCGGCAGCTGCGAGACGTCGCCCACGCGGCTGCGCTTGGCGTGGGGCCGCAGCTGGCCGAAGTCCACCTCGACGCGGGTGTATTTCCAGGCTTCCACGGCCTCGGAGGGCACTTCGAGCGTGTTGAAGAGGTCGAGCGATTCGCGGCGTTTGGCGGTCAGCCACGCGGGGCCGCCCACCTGATCGAGCAATTCTTCGGTAAAGGGTTGGGTCATGGTACCTCCAGAGGGGCGCGGACGCCTCGAAGCCGGGCGCCCGCGCCACACGTAGCGTTCAGCCGACGCTGCCTTCCATCTCCAGCTCGATCAGCCTGTTCAGTTCCACCGCGTATTCCAGCGGCAGCTCCTTGGCAATCGGCTCGATAAAGCCGCGCACGATCAAGCCCGCCGCCTGGTCTTCCGAGAGGCCGCGCGACTGGAGGTACAGGATCTGCTCGTCGTTGATCTTGGAAACGGTCGCCTCGTGGCCCACGCGCGCCGTCTTCTCCTCGATCTCGATGTAGGGATAGGTGTCGGTGCGGGCTTCCTCGTCGAGCAGCAGGGCGTCGCACTCGACGTTGGTCTTGGCGCCGCGCGCCCCCTCGTAGATCTTCACCAGGCCCCGGTAGGAGGAGCGGCCCGAATCCTTGGAGATCGACTTGGAGACGATCGAACCGCTGGTGTACGGCGCGAAGTGGACGATCTTGGCCCCGGCGTCCTGGTGCTGGCCGCGTCCGGCCATCGCGATGCTCAGCACCTCGCCGCGCGCGCCCTCCTCGAGCAGGTAGCAGGCGGGGTACTTCATGGTGACCTTGCTGCCCAGGTTACCGTCCACCCACTCCATCACGCCGCCCTGGTATACGGCGGCCCGCTGGGTCACCAGGTTGTAGACGTTGTGGCTCCAGTTCTGGATGGTGGAGTAGCGGAAGCGCGCGCCTTCTTTCACCACGATCTCGATCACGCCGGAGTGGAAGGAGTCGGAGTTGTACGCCGGAGCCGTGCAGCCCTCGATGTAGTGGGCCTGCGCGCCCTCGTCGATGATGATCAGGGTGCGCTCGAACTGCCCGCTGCTCTCCGCGTTGATGCGGAAGTACGTCTGGAGGGGGATGTCCACCTTGACGCCCTTGGGCACGTACACGAAGGAGCCGCCCGACCACACGGCGCTGTTGATCGCCGCGAACTTGTTGTCCTCGGGGGGCACGATGGTGGCGAAGTGCTCGCGGAAGAGGTCGGGGTACTGCTTGAGGCCGTCCTCGATGCTCAGGAACACCACGCCGAGCTTCTCCCACTCCTCCTTGAGGTTGTGGTAGACCATCTCGGACTCGTACTGGGCGCCGACGCCCGCGAGCGCGGCCCGCTCAGCCTCCGGAATGCCCAGGCGCTCGAAGGTCTTCTTCACGTCGTCGGGCACGTCGTCCCACGAGCGGGCGTTGAAGCCTTCGGGCTTGATGTAGTAGTAGATCTCGTCGAGGTCGAGGCCCGAGAGGTCCGCGCCCCAGGTGGGCATGGGCTTGGCGAGGAAGATGTCGAGCGCCTTGAGACGGAAGTCGAGCATCCACTGCGGCTCGTCCTTGGCCTTGGAAATCATCTCGACGACCTCGCGCGAGAGGCCCTTGGGCGCCTTGATCGCGTAGCGCTCGGGGTTGCTCCAGCCGTACTCGTAGGAGGAGTTGATGTCGCCAACTTCGGGGTTGATGGTCATGGGGTGGCTCCTTGAGACAGGGGAGAAAGACTCAGGCGCCCGCGACGGCGAGCTGCTTGACCCAGTCGTAGCCTTCGGTGTCGAGCTTCTTGGCAAGTTCGGGGCCGCCGGTCTGCACCACGCGCCCGTCCACGATGATGTGGACCTTGTCGGGCACGATGTAGTCCAGCAGGCGCTGGTAGTGGGTGATGATCAATCCGCCCAAGGAGGGGCCGCGCAGTGAGTTCACCCCGCGCGCCACGATCCTCAGGGCGTCCACGTCGAGGCCGGAGTCGGTCTCGTCCATGATGATGTAGCGGGGGTCCAGCATCAGCATCTGGAGAATCTCGTTGCGCTTCTTCTCGCCGCCCGAAAAACCCTCGTTGAGGTAACGCTCGACGATGCTCTCGTCCCACTCCAGCACCTTCAGGGCGCTTTGCAGCTTGCCGTAGAACTCGGTAAAGCTCACCTCCTCGCCTTCGGGCTTGCGGGCCTGCATGGCGAGGCGCAGGAAGTTGGCGATGGTCACGCCGGGAATCTCGACCGGGTACTGGAAGGCCAGAAACACGCCCAGGCGGGCGCGCTCGTCGGGTTCCATCTCCAGGATGTCCACGCCGTCCACGAGAACCTCGCCCTGGGTCACGGTGTACTCGGGGTCGCCCACGATCACCTTGGCGAGCGTGCTCTTGCCGTTGCCGTTCGGCCCCATCACGGCGTGCAGCTCGCCGCGCGGCACGGTCAGGTTGACGCCCTTGAGGATGGGCATGTCGCCCACGGAAACGTGCAGGTTGCGAATCTCGATTTGGTGGGGCTGGTCGGTCATGGAGGCTCCTTGTGGGGGGGCTGAGAGGGGAATCCTTCTTGAGAATGATTCCTACTTACCCGGCCATTCTACCCGGTGAGGCGGGCCAAAGTCGAGTGGTTTACTGTGGATTCAGCGGGTTGCCGGAGCCGTTGCCAGAGCGGTTCTGGAGGGTGGCGGGAACCCAGGAATCAGGGGATGTGGAGGGTGGCGACGGGAAAAGGCGGGATCGCCCCTGCGGCGGCCCCCGCATGAGTGCCCGGCGCACGTTTTTCACGCTTGCCACCCGCCTGCGTGCTACCCGTGAAAGCCATGAATCTCGTCGAGCTGCTCCGGAACGCCGGACCCCTGCTGTGGGTGCTGCTGGCCCTGTCCGTGTACGTCGTCTACACCGCCGCCGTGCGCGCGCAGGTGCTGGGCCGCCTGGGCCGTGACCCGGCGGCCCTGATCGAACGGACGCGGGCGGTGACGGCCGAGAGTGGCCCGGCCGCCGCGCTGACCGAGCTGGACCGCGCCGCCGACCCCACGCCCGCCGCCACCGTGCTGCGCGCGGGCCTGGGCCGCGCCGACCGGGGCAGCGAGGCCGCGCAGGCCGCGATGAACGCCGCCGTCCTGGCCGAGGACGCCCGGCTGTACGCGGGCCTCTCGGCGCTGGGCACGGCCGCGCAGGTCGCGCCGCTGCTGGGGCTGCTGGGCACGGTCATCGGCATGGTGCGCTCGTTCATCGTGTTCAGCAACACCGCCAACCCCACGCCCGATCAACTCGCGCTGGGCATCAGCGAGGCGCTGATCAACACGGCGGCCGGGCTGATCGTGGCGATCATCGCCTACGTGGCCCGCAACGCGCTGAGGGCGAAGGCCGACCGCATCGCGACCCAGGCCGAGCGGGTGCGCGAGGAGTTGCCCGCCTGGCTCAGCCCGCGCGGCCTGGGCGGACTGCCGGGGGCCCGGCCGGTGCCCGAGGTGGCGATGCACTTCGAGGGCAGCGGCGTGCCGGTGGGCGGAGCCGCGCGGTGAGGCGGCGCTTTCGGGAGGGCGGCGACGCGGTCACCTTCGATTTCGCGCCGATGGTGGACATCGTGCTGCTGCTGCTGATTTTCTTTTTCCTGACGAGCAGCCTGGGGGCGCGGCAAAACGCCCTGCCGCTCGACCTGCCGCGCGCCAGCACGACCGTGCAGGAGACGCCTGCTCTGCCGGTCGTGAGCGTGGACCGGGGCGGCAAGGTGTACCTGAACGGCCAGGAAACGACCCTGACCCGGCTGGGCGGGCGCCTGAAGCCCCTGCTCCCGGCCTCGGGCGGCGTGGTGGGGTTGCGCGCCGACGAGCGCGGCAACTACGGCACGGTGGTCCGGGTGATGGACGAGATCAAGAAGGCGGGCGGCGAGCGCCTCGCCCTGGGCACCCGCACGGCCCAGGGCGGCGGGCAGTGAGGCGGGCATGACCATCCTGCCCCGGCCTCCCGTCCCCTCGCCCGAGCGCCAGGACCGTCTGCGGGCGGTGGGGGTCACGGCGCTGGTCCACGCGGCGCTGCTGCTGGGGCTGCTCGCCACCCGGCCCGACCTGCGCGCCCCCGCCCTGACGGCCCCCCCGGACCTCAACCGCGCGCCGCTGGAAGTGGTCACGCTGGCCCCGCCGCCGACGGAGACGCCAACCCCTCCGCTGACGCCCCCGCCACGTGAGCGGGCGATCCCAGCGGCCCGGCCTGCGGCGCCGCCCCCGGCCCCCCAGCCTGCGCCGGAGCGCGCCCAGCCTTCGCGCCCACCCGCGCCGCCTCCCGCGCCTGCTCCGGTGGCCCGTCCCCCCACACCGCCCCCTGCCTCGCGGGCCGCGCCTCCGCAGGTGTCCCCACAGCCCACTCCCGCCGCTCCGGTCACCCCACCTGCCCCCGCTGCCCCGGCTCCGGCGAGCGCGCCAGCCCCCGTCCGGTCCCCGAGTGCCGCGCCCCCATCCGCTGCCGTGGCGGCCCCCGCGACGGCGACTCCGGCGCCCACTCCTCCAGCGCCCCGCACCTCGGCAGACAGCCCCCCGGCGCCAGCGGCGCCTGCCGCCACTGCGCCCACCCCTGCGGCCGACACGCCTGCCTCCGACCCGCTGGCCTCCGCGCCGACTTCCCGGGCCGAGCCGCAGGAACTCGCCCCCGAGCCGAGTGCTCCGGCGGCTCAGGGCCGCCTGGACCCCGAACCCCAGGCCCAGGCCGACGACACGCCCGCTGTTCCGGTGGCGACGGCCCCCGCTGCGCCCGCGCCTGACCCCGAGCCGGTCACGGCCTTGCCCCGCCGGGAGGACGCCGCCCCGGCCAGCGCGCAGGAAACAGCCACTCCGGCGCGGGGCGCGGCCACGGCGACCGAGGAACCTGCCCCGGCGCGGGGAGCGGCTCCAGCCACGGCGGCCGGGACGGCGGTGGGCGAGACGGCGCTGGCCCGCGTTCCGGCCCGTCCGCAGGCGGCTCCGCAGGGCAGCGCTCCCGAGGCGCCACTCTCGCCGCGCGGCACCCTCGCGCCAGGTAGTCCCCAGGCCACCGCCGGGCGCGAGGGAAAGGCCGCGCGCACGCCCCAGGCCACGGCGCCCGACGCCCCCACGACCCCGCGCAGTCCGGTCACCGTCCCGGCGGCCCCGCCAGCGAGCACGGCCGCACGGACCCCGGTCCCCGCCGCCCCAGCGGCGCCCACGCCTTCCACCGCCCCCACACGCGGCGCGGCGGGAACAGGAACCTCTGCCGCGCCGGTGGCCGAGGCGGCCCGCGCGGCGCCCACACCCGGCACGCCGGCCGCAAGCGGGCCAGGCACGGCCAGCCCGGTCGCCCGCTCCGGCCCCACGCCCGGCGACGCCAGCCCTGGGCCGCAGACCACCGCGCCCGCTGCCGGAACGCCGGGCAGCGCGGGCGCGACGCCAGCGGCGCCCACCGCCCCTCGCGAGTCCTCGGGCGGAAGCGCGAGCGGGGCAGGCACCACGCCCGACCCCGGCCCCGCCGCTGGAAACCGGGGAGGCGGGGCGGGCGACGGCGCCCGGGGTGGGGGGCCAAGTGGGGACGGCGCGGGCAGCGGCGGTCCCTCCGGCACAGGTACGGCTCCTGGACGGGGAGGCGGCGTTCCGGCTGGCAACGGCAACGGGGGCGGCGGCAGCGGTGGGGGAGAGATGGCCCGGGCCGGGGGAGGCGCAGGAAGCGGCGCCGGAACCGAGTCGCGCCCGCTGAACTGCACGGTCGTGATCGACGTGCGCGGACTGGGGCGCTTCGACCGGGATGCGACCAGCTTCGTGTACGACGAGGGCGGTACCCAGCTGTGGCCCGACGCCGCGCTGATCAAGGGCGTCAGCTCCCAGCTGGTGAACGAGGGCAACCTCCAGAGCTACGCCACCTCGGAAGCGCAACTCGCCCCCTTCCAAAATGTGACCCGTGTCAAGGCGGCGCGTGTCCAGGCGCCCCGAATCGCGCCGAACGCTCCCATCCGCACCGACGCCGTTCTCGGCGCCGCCGCCGCCGCGCAGTTCCGCTCGGCGGGCGCGGCCTGCCGGGTCGTCTATCTCAAGGACGCCTGATCCCCCGGGCCGCCGTCAGCCTGCCGTCACTCCCTTCTGCTATGAGGTGCCCCATGCGTAAACCTGTGTTGCTCGCCCTGACCCTGCTGCTGTCGGCCCCGGCCCTGGCCTGGGTACCCAAGCTGGAGGAGACGACTGCCAAAAACGTCATCGACGGCGCGTATGGCCGCCGCGAGCCGGTGCCCACCTACCTGACCCTTGACCTGAACGTCAAAGACGGCCAGTTCGCCTCGGGTCCGGGGGCCGTGAAGGTCTTCGACGGCGGCGAGAAGTGCCTGGCCGACTGGCTGGCCGCGCCGGGCGACTTCGCGGCAGGCAGCCGCCCGGCCGCCGTCACGGTGAGCGGTCAGGCCGACCAGCTTTACTTCCAGGCGGTGGACGCCCGCGACAACTTCCAGGTGCTGAGCGCCGAGGGTGCCCTGGGCGCCGACCTGACCGCCAAGCGCATGGCCGAGGGCCTGCTGCGCGTGGACGTGAACGTGCGCGGCCTGCCCAGCGAAAAGGCGCGCGACGCCTACCTCCTGCGCCTCCGGGCACCGGACGGCAAGCTCGTCGCGCCCGTTCGCAAGAGCTTCGTGAACGACTGGAAGCCCATGGTGGGTGCGGGGAGCACCACGGCTGTGACGCCTCCCGCGACGAGCACCACTCCGGCCACGACGGTGAACACCGCCGTGAAAGGGCCTCTGGAAGGCACCCTCGTCTACTATTTCGAGCCGCTCAAGGCGGGCATCGGCGCCAGCGACAAGGTGGAGCTGCTGATCCGCACCGAGGCCGACACCAGCTGCGCCTACAGCGTGACGCTGGACCTGGGCAGTTTCCAGTAAGCGCCGGGAGCGGGACCGGCGGGGCGAGGGACCTTACGGGGTCGCTCGCCCCGCCCCGCTTTTGCCCTGCTCCCCGTCCTGCCTCAGCGCGGCTCAGCGAGCGGATACACCTCCGTCTCCAGCTCCGGAAAAGCCGCGCGCAGTTCGCGGGCAAGCTGGTGCAGCCCCCACAGCTCGCTGCGGCGGTGGCCCAGCGCGATCACGCCCAGGCCCAGGCCCCGCGCCGCCCCCGCCGCCGAGGGCCGCAGTTGCCCGGTCAGGTAGACCCGCACCCCGAGGGCCGCGACGTGTCCGATCAGCGCCGGATTCATCGCGTTCATCAGCGCCAGCCGCAGCGGAGCCGAAGCGGGTTCCGGCGGCCAGGAGGTGTCCTCGCCGCCCAGTTCGGCGTGCAGGGCGGCGCGCAAGTCAATCCAGCGCGGCTGCGGCGGTGTGGCGCTCAGGCCCACGGTCCGGCCCTCCCAGACCACCTCGCGCACCTCCCGCCAGCCCAGCTTGACCGCCAGCCGCCGGTTCGGCCCGGTCGTGAGCTGCTGGTCGAAGCCGTCGTGGACGCTCAATACGCCCAGGCCCGGCCAGCCGTCCCCGATGCGGCGTGAGCGGTGCAAAAAGAGGGCGTCGGCCTCCAGCGTGGGGGGCAGGTCGGCGGGTTCCAGCGCGAGGGCCAGCCGCCGCACCTCGGCGGGGCCGTCCCGGCGCAGCGGCGCGGGGTCATCCAGCGCGGCGCTCAGCCAGTGGGCCAGATCAGTCAGGGTGGGCGCGTTCGGAGGAGGCGGGGTCATGCCCCAGGATGCGCCATCCACCCTGGCCCAGCTCGTCTGCCCCGGGGCGTTGAAACAGGTCCCACCACCCGTCCAGCTCCGCCCGGGTGATGGCAAACGTGCCTGGAGGGCGGGTGCCGTTGCGGGCCTCCAGCCGCCGCCACAGGTCCTCGCGCGGCAGGTCCAGCCAGACCAGTTCCACCCGCGCTCCCAGCGCCTCGCCCCGCGCCCGGAAATCGTCGCGTTCCTCCCGTGCCCACAGGCCGAAGTCGAGCACCACGCCCACCCCCAGGCCCAGCACCCGCGCCGCCACGCCCCACAGCAACTCGCTTTCCAGCACCCAGCGCTTGCCCCCGGCCTCGCCCTCACCGAACAGGGGCTGCATCCACTCGTCGGGCGTCAGCCGCAAGGCCCGGTGTTCGGCCTCCAGCCGCCGCGCCAGCGTGGTCTTGCCGGAACCGGGGAGGCCCACGAGGAGGTGGAGGGTGGGACGCATCCTTCCAGGGTAAAGGAGACGCCCCGCACTCGGCCGAGCTGCGGGGCGGGAGCCTGTGGTGCCGGTGGCTTACGCGAACTGCGCCAGCACCTGCTCCAGCCGCTCCTTCTGCGCCCCGAAGTCCGCCACCCGGCGCCGCTCCTCCTCGATCACCTCGGCCGGAGCGCGGGCCACGAAGCCCGCGTTGCCCAGCTTGCCCTGCGCCTGCTTGATCTGCTTGTCGAACTCGGCCAGGCGCTTCTTCTGCTTGCCCAGCCAGTCGGCCACGTTCACCGTACCCTCCAGCGGGGCGCGGACGGTCACGCCCGCCTCGACGGCGCTCAGGGTCCGGCCCGGCAGCTCCGGCACCAGCGACACCCGGGCGATGCCCTCGACCACCCGGGCATTCTGCGCCACAGTCGGGGCCAGGTCGCCCTCCACGGCCACCTCCAGGCGGTCTTGCGGCGAGAGGCCCAGCTCGTTCTTGAGGCTGCGGGCGGCGCTCACGGCGGCGCGCAGGGCGCCGAAGACGCGGGTGGCCTCCGCGTCGTGCAGGTCGGGGTCGGGTTGCGGCCAGGCGTGCAGCGCGAGCTGGCGGCGGTGGCCGAGATGCGCGTACAGCTCGGAGGTGATAAAGGGCATGAAGGGGTGCAGCAGCTTCAGGATATGCTCCAGCACGGCCTTGAGGGTCCCCAGGGTGCCCAGTTGCCCGGCGGCGAGCGCGGGCTTGGCCGCCTCGATGTACCAGTCGCAGAACTCGTCCCAGGTAAAGGCGTAGAGGGTGCGGATCGCCGCGCCGATGTCGAAGGCGTCCAGTTGCGCGCTGGCCTCGGCGGTCACCGTGTTCAGGCGACTGATGATCCAGCGGTCGGCGGGGGTCAGGTCCTCGCGGGTCCGCAGGGCCGCCAGGGCGTCGCGGCTGCGCAGCGGCTCGCCTTCTGCCGCACTCACGGCGCCTCGCACATAGCGGGTCAGCGCGTCGTCACCCGTCAGGCCCGGCGCCCCCTCCGCGAGCCGCAGCCGGGCGAAGCGGGCCGCGTTCCACAGCTTGTTGGCAAAGTTGCGTCCCTGCTCGAATCTCCGGGGGTCGTGCCGGATGTCCTGCCCGCCCGTGCTGAGGCTGGTGAAGGCGAAACGGCAGGCGTCCACCCCGTACTCGCCGAACAGCTCCAGCGGGTCGATGCCGTTGCCCTTGCTCTTGGACATCTTCTGGCCCTTGGCGTCGAGGTAGAGGCCGTGCAGCATCACCGTCTCAAAGGGCGCCTGCCCGGTCATCGCGTACCCGGCCATCTGCATCCGCGCCACCCAGAAGAAGAGGATGTCGTAGCCGGTCACGAGCACCTGCGTCGGGTAGAACTTGCGGTAGTCCTCGCAGTCGGTGTCGGGCCAGCCCATCGTGGAGAAGGGCCAGAGGTTGGAGGAAAACCACGTGTCGAACACGTCAGGGTCACGGCGCAGATTCAGATGTGCGTAGCGCGGGTCTTGGTCGCAGTCCAGCTCGGGATTTTCCGGGTCGGGCACGTAGACATTGCCGTCCTCGTCGTACCACGCGGGAATCTGGTGGCCCCACCACAGCTGGCGCGAGATGTTCCAGTCGCGGATGTTCTCCAGCCAGTCGCGGTTGACTTTGGTATAGCGCTCGGGCGTGAGCCGGATCTCGCCCGCGTCCAGCCCCTCCAGCACCCGCGCCGCCATCGGCTTCATGTTCACGAACCACTGGGTGCTGACGATGGGTTCGACGGCCACCTTCGTCCGCTCGCTGAGGCCGATGGCGGTGTCGTGGTCCTTTTCCTCGATCAGGTCGCCGGACTCGGTCAGCGCGGCCACGACCGCCTTGCGGGCGGCGAAGCGTTCCATTCCCCGGAACGCCTCCGGCACGAGGTCGGAAGTCAGGTGGCCGTGCAGGTCGATCACGCTGGGGCGCGCCAGGCCATGCCGCTCCCCGATCTCGAAGTCGGTGGGGTCGTGCGCGGGCGTGATCTTCAGCGCCCCGACGCCGAACTCGCGCTCCACCGCCTCGTCCGCGATGACCGGGATAAAGCGGTCGGTCAGGGGAATCCGCGCCCGCTGGCCGATCAGGTGGCCGAATCGTTCGTCTTCGGGATGCACCGCGATGGCCTGGTCCGCGAAGATCGTCTCCGGGCGCACGGTGGCGATGCGGATCTCGCCGGGGTCGCCGTTGCTGGCCGGAACGCTGGGGTCCTCGAGCTTGTAGGAGAGGGTGGACATCTTGCCCTTGCGGACCTCGCGGTCGATTTCCAGCTCCGAGAGGGTGGTCTGGCTGGCCGGGTCCCAGTTCACGATGCGCTCGCCCCGGTAGGCGAGGCCCTGGTGGTAGAGCCGCACGAACTGGGCGCGCACCGCCTTGCTCAGTCCCTCGTCCATCGTGAAACGCTCGCGGGTCCAGTCCGCCGAGACGCCCAGGCGGGTGAGCTGCTCCAGAATGATGCCGCCCGACTGCGCCTTCCAGCCCCAGACCCGCTCCAGAAAGGCCTCGCGGCCCAGGTCGAAGCGGGTCAGCCCCTCGTTTTTCAGCTGCCGCTCCACCACCACCTGCGTGGAGATGCCCGCGTGGTCCGTGCCGGGCAGGTACATCGCCTCGAAGCCTGCCATGCGCTTGTAGCGGATCAGGGTGTCGATCAGGGTGTTGTCCAGCGCGTGGCCCAGGTGCAGGTTGCCGGTCACGTTGGGCGGCGGAATCACGATGGTAAAGGGCGGCTTGCCGCTCGTCGCGTCGGCGCGGAACGGCTCGCCCCGCCAGCGCGCGGCCCAGGCCGGTTCGATGGCGGCCGGGTCAAAGGCCTTGCCGAGGGCGGTGTCGTTCGTGTCGGGGAGGGTAGGGAGATCGGTCATGCGGGGACTCCTTGGAGGGCGGCGAGGTGCCGGGTCAGGTGGGGGAGGGCGGCGTCGTAGCCGTAGCCCTGGATGAGTTCCGGGCGGCTGAGCGGGGCAAAGCGCAGGTGAAATAGCAGGGCCTTGTCGCGTTCGCCGTCGGTGACCCGGTGCGTCCAGGCATCCGGTGTTCCGGGCGGGGCGGTCAGCCAGTAATAGTGCCAGACCTGGGACCGCTCGCCGCGCCGCCAGTGGCAGGAGGCGAGATGGACGGGGCCACTCAGGCTGAGGCCGCTTTCCTCCAGCGTCTCGCGCCGGGCTGCCGCTTCCGGCGTCTCGCCGGGTTCCACTCCTCCGGCGGGGACCTGAACGCCCGCGTCCACGAACTTGGACTCATGCTCGAAGACGAGAAGTTCATCCGGGCGGCGGGTGACATACGCCAGGACTTTTTCCCGGCACCTCAGGCGGGCGGCCAGGGTCCGCGCCTCGGTCAGGGGCAATGCATATCCGGTCTGCTGAATCCGCGCTGGTTCCATATCCCACGGCCTCCCATCCACAACACAAAACGCCCCGTCCGACCAGCTTTCGCCGGATGCGGACGAGACGTGCTGCAAAAGTCCCGTGGTACCACCGCGTTTCCCCACAGGTGTGGGGCACTCGTGCGCGCTGTGTCGGGCGCATCCCGGACGGCTCTACTCGGCCCCAGTGCGTATGGCTCTCGGCCTTTCTTCCGCCGCGCTCGCGGGCGACTTTCCCCGGCTGCGTTCCCGGCCTCCCTCTCAGTCTCGGGGCGGGCCTTCCTGTGGGCGCAACTTTCCGGGTACTCCTCCCGGTCCTCGCCCGATCAGTATAGGGGCCTGCGAGGTGGGAAGCGCCGCAACCGGAGGGTCAGGGTCAGGCCACTTCAATCAGACCCGCCGCCAGAAAAGCGTGCAGCGTCGTCAGGGTCGTCCGGGGAGGCTGGCCGCTGCGCTCCAGCACGGTTCGCAGCGGCAGGGCCTCGGGCACCAGGCTCAGGGCCAGGTACTGCGCGCGGGTCACCGGCTGGGCGTCGGTCCACCGCGCGGTGAAGCGCAGCGGGCGGCTCCAGTCGGGAAAGGCGCGCAGCAGCTCGCCCCAGGCGTCCGATTCCTCGATCAAGCGGCGCAGGGCCGCGTCACGGCGCAGGCTGAGGCTGCGCTCGCTGGCGGCCACGTCGGGCGCGAAGGTAAATTGCCCGCCGTCCAGGCTGCTCAGCACCTGCAAGGCGCCGTCGCCGGTCAGCCCGCCCGCCCGCGCGTGCACGAGTTCGCCCGGTTCCAGCCACAGCTCGCCGCCCCGCGCGTGCGACACGCTCAGGCGCCCGGCCCGGCCACTCGACAGCAGCATCTGCATGACAGGCATGAAGGGGAAGACCGCCAGATCACCGCGCAGCATAGCGACCAGTTTAAGCCTCTCTTCATGCAGCACTCTGACAAAGGTGGAGCCGCACGCCGGAGGCCGCGCCGGGAGTGCGGCGAAAGGAGGGCAGGGCCTGGCGAGCGCCCGGAACCCACCCAACCACAAGCGGAAGGCCAGAGCGCTGACTTGCTCTGGCCTCCTTCCGCGCTCCAGCGGCCCGGCCGCTCAGTCGATGCTGGCCCGCCAGCGCCACTCGCTGGCCTTTTTCATCACGTGGGCGAGGCCCCCGGTGATGGCGAGCTTCTGGTTCCAGGGCAGCTTCATCCAGCCGACCGCCATCAGGCCGCCCAGCGAGACGAATTCGCCCAGCGTGGTCGGCTCGTAGGGTTCCAGCTCCTGACCGCGCGCGAGGTGCATCAGGTTCTTGCCCGTCAGGCGGCCCTGCTGCCCGGCGTGCTGGGCGGTGGTGGGGACCGGCTTGCCGTCCTGGTTGAGCGCCAGACCCATGTCCCCGATCACGAACACGTCGGGGTAGCCCTTGGCGCGCAGGAACTCGTCCACGGCGATGCGCCCGCCCGGTCCCTTTTCCAGCCGCTCGCCCTTGACGATGTCGCGCGCCTGAATGCCGCCCGTCCAGATGATCTTGCCTGCCCCGATGACCTTTTGCTCACCGTCGGCGGTCTGCACGGTCACGCTGCCTTCGGTCGCGCCCATCAGGCGGTGGCCCACCAGGATGTGGATGCCGTAGTCGCGCAGGGTCTTTTCGGCCTTCTGGCGCAGCGCCTCGTCCAGAATGGGCAGGATCTTGGGTCCGGCCTCCACCAGGTAGATCTGGAAGGGAGGCAGGCCACGCTCCTTGCTCAGCACCTCGGCGCGCTGGGCGAGTTCGGTGACGAGTTCCACGCCGGTCAGGCCCGCGCCGCCCACCACGATGTCGCGGTTGCCCTGGTATTCGCCGCTGTAGACCCGGTTGACAAAATTGAAAATCTCGTCGGCGTCGCTGAGCTGCTTGAGTTCGGCGGCGTGCTCGGCCAGACCCGGGATGCGGTAGAAGTTCGTCACCGAACCCAGCCCGACGACCAGTTTGTCGTAGGTCAGGACCCGGCCGTCTTTGAGGGTGACCTCGCGGGCGTCGATGTCCACGCCCTCGACCGAGGCCTGCTCGAATTCCACACCCGTCCCGCGCAGCAGGGGCTGAATGGGGAGGGTCACGCGGGTGTTGTGCGCGGCGGCCTCGTGCAGCCGGGTCTCGAAGGTATGAAAGGCATTTTGCTCGATCAGCAGGGCTTCGAGTTCGGGCAGGGGTTTCATCTTGGTGGCCACCGCGAGGCCCGCGTAGCCAGCACCGAGGATCAGGGTCTTCATGCAAATTCTCCTGTGAACGAATTCACGAGTAGGCTCAGCGGCAGAGGGCACCATAAAGAGCCGCCGGAGATCTCCCCCGGTCGTGACAACAGCGTACACCTTACACCAACGCCGTCTGTCACCGTCCACACTTCGGGGCGGAGGCCTGGCCTGCCCGGCTACAGGTTCGGGGGCCGGGTTCATGGTTGAATAAGGCGTACACACAATCCGGCGGTCTCTGACCCCCCCCTCATCCGCACGCCCCGGCGCACGCTCCCCCCTTTTTTGGAGGTTGGTCATGCAGGAGTGCTTCTGTAGCCCCCCCCTTTCCGCGACTTCCGGCGGCCAGCCATGAACGTCACCCTGACGGTCAACGGCAAGCCCTACACCCGCGACGTGGAACCCCGCACCCTGCTGGTGCATTTCCTGCGTGAGGACCTGGGCCTGACCGGCACGCACGTCGGCTGCGACACCAGCCAGTGCGGGGCCTGCACGGTCCACCTGAACGGCGACGCGGTCAAAAGCTGCACGGTGCTCGCGGTGCAGGCGGGCGGCCTGGAGGTCACCACCATCGAGGGGCTGGGAACCGTGGCCGACCTCCACCCCCTCCAGGCGGGCTTCTGGGAGAAACACGGCCTCCAGTGCGGCTTTTGCACCCCCGGCATGATCATGAGCGCCGCCGAACTCCTGCGCCACGACCCCGACCCCAGCGAGGCCACCATCCGCCACCATCTCGAGGGCAACTACTGCCGCTGCACCGGCTACCACAACATCGTCCTCGCCGTGCAGCACGCGGCGGCGGCGATGCGGGAGCGGGAGTCAGGGCAGGCGGCGGACGACTGAAGCGGGTGCAAGGGTCAAAGGGGCGAGGTTCCAGCTTGTCTTAGACCCTTGACGCCGACCCCAGGGAGGCACAATGACCGACCGAACCGACAAGTACATGGGCCAGGCCCTCAAGCGCAAGGAAGACCCGCGCTTTATCACCGGGGCGGGGCAGTACACCGACGACTTCGTGCTGCCGGGGATGCTGCACGCGGCGATGGTCCGCAGCCCCTACGCGCACGCCCGGATCACCGGCATCGACAAGAGCAGTGTGGAGGACATGCCCGGCGTGGTCGCCGTCCTGACCGGCGAGGACGTGGCGGCGGCGGGCGCGGGACCTATCCCGGTGGGCTGGCTGCTCCCCGACCTCAAGGTGCCCCCGCACCACGCGGTCGCGCAGGGCGAGGTCAACCATGTGGGCGACATCGTGGCCGTCGTGGTGGCCGAGACGCGGGCGCAGGCCGAGGACGCGGCGGGCCTGCTCGCGGTGGACTACGAGGCCCTGCCCTCGGTGGCGCTGGGGAGCGCGGCGCTGGAGGAGGGAAGCCCGCAGGTCCATGACGACGTGCCCGGCAACGTGGCCTTCCGCTGGGAGATCGGGGACGAGGCGGCGTTGAACGAGGCCTTCAACCGGGCGCACAAGACGGTGAAGGTGAGGCTGCGCAATCACCGCCTCGTGCCCAACGCGATTGAGCCGCGTGCATCCCTGGCGCAGTTCTCGCCTGCCAGCGGCGAATACCTGCTCTACACCACCTCGCAGAATCCGCACATCCACCGCCTGATCCTGGCCGCCTTCGTGCTGAACATCCCCGAGCACAAGCTGCGGGTCATCAGCCCGGATGTGGGCGGGGGTTTTGGCTCCAAGATCTTCCAGTATCAGGAGGAAGTGATCGTGCTGCTCGCCTCCCGGTTGCTGGGCAAGCCGGTGAAATGGGCGGCCCGCCGCTCCGAGAGCTTTGTCTCCGACATGCAGGGCCGCGACCATGAGTCGGAAGCCGAACTCGCGGTGGACGCCGAGGGCCGGATGCTGGGGCTGCGGGTGAACACGGTCGCCAACCTCGGCGCGTACCTCACCCTCTTCGCGCCCGCCGTGCCGACCTACCTGTACGGCACGCTGCTCAACGGTGTGTACAAGTTTCTCGCCGTCCACGCGAAGGTCACGGGTGTGGTCACCAACACCGTCCCCGTGGACGCCTACCGGGGCGCGGGCCGCCCGGAGGCCACCTACCTCATCGAGCGCACGGTGGACGTGATGGCGCACGAGCTGGGGATGGACCCCGCCGAGTTCCGCCGGATGAACTTCATCCAGCCCGACGAGTTCCCATACCAGACGCCTGTCGCGCTCGTCTATGACTCCGGCAACTACGAACCCGCGCTCAATATGGCGCTGGACATGATGAAGTACCAGGACCTCCGCGCCGAGCAGGAGCGGATGAAGGGCAACAACAAAATCCTGGGCGTCGGCGTGATCTCGTACCTCGAAGCGTGCGGGCTGGCGCCGTCCGCCCTGGTGGGCCAACTGGGAGCGCAGGCGGGGCAGTGGGAAAGCTCGCTGGTGCGCGTGCACCCGACGGGCAAGGTGGAGCTGTACACCGGCTCGCACAGCCACGGCCAGGGCCACGAGACGGCCTTTCCCCAGATCGCCGCCGACGAACTTCAGATCCCCATCGAGGACATCGACCTGATTCACGGCGACACGGGCCGGATGCCCTACGGCTGGGGCACCTACGGCTCGCGCAGCGCGGCGGTGGGCGGCAGCGCCCTCAAGATGGCCCTCCAGAAGATCACCGCCAAGGCGAGGAAGATCGCCGCGCATCTCCTCGAAGCCTCGGAGGAGGACATCGAGCACGCAGACGGCGTGTTCCGCGTGAAGGGCGCTCCGGGGCAGCAGAAGACCTTCTCCGACGTGGCGCTGATGGCCCACCTCGCCCACAGCCTGCCCGACGGCATGGAGCCGGGGCTGGAGGCGACCGCCTTCTACGACCCCAAGAACTTCGTGTACCCCTTCGGCACGCACGTGGCGGTCGTGGAGATCGACACGGATACGGGCGTGGTCAAGCTGCGCGACTACGGCTGCGTGGACGATTGCGGCCCCCTGATCAACCCGCTGATCGCGGAAGGGCAGGTCCACGGCGGCATCGCGCAGGGGGCGGGGCAGGCGCTGTGGGAGGACGCCGCCTATGACGACGAGGGCAATTTCCTGGCCGGAACCTTCATGGAATACGCCGTGCCCCGCGCCGACGACCTGCCGAACTTCCAGACCGACCATACCGTCACCCCCAGCCCGCACAACCCCCTGGGGGTCAAGGGCATCGGGGAGGCGGGCACCATCGCCAGCACCGCCGCCGTCGCCAACGCCGTGATGGATGCCCTGTGGCACGAGTGCCGCATCGCGCACCTCGATATGCCCTACACCTCCGAGAAGGTCTGGCGGGCGATCCGCGAGGCCCGGCAGGGAGCGGGAATGGGGCAGGCGGCGGACGACTGAGATGAGTCGAGGGGTTGAGGACGGCTCATTTCCTCGACCCCTTGACTCTGACCCAAGGGAGGCCCAATGTACCCAGTCAACTTCGACTACCACCGCGCCAGCAGCGTGCAGGAAGCCCTGACGATGATGGCCGAGAATCCCGACCTCAAGGTGATCGCGGGCGGGCACTCGCTGCTGCCCGCCATGCGGCTGCGGCTGGCCCAACCGCCCGCCCTGCTCGACGTGTTCGGGCTGGAGGAACTGCGGGGCATCCGGCGCGAGGGCGACGTGTTCGTGGTAGGCGCGATGACCACCCACGCTCAGGTGCTGCGCTCGGAGCTGCCTCTCTTTCCCGAGGTCGCCCACGAGGTCGGGGACCCGATGGTCCGCAACCGGGGCACCATCGGCGGTTCTCTGGCCCACGCCGACCCCAGCGCGGACTACCCGGCGGCGGCCCTGGCCCTGGGCGTAGAGTTCGTGATCCGGGGGCTGGGGGGCGAGCGCGTGGTCCCCGCCGACGAGATGTTCGTGGGCATGTTCGAGAGCGCGGTGCAGCCCGGCGAACTGCTCACTCACATCCGTATCCCCGCGACCGTGCAGGGGTGTGCCTACGAGAAGTTCAAGCACCCGGCCAGCCACTACGCGATCGCGGGCGTGGCCGTGGTGCGCCACGCGGACGGGCAGATTCGTGCAGCCTACACCGGGGCGGGGGAGAAGGCCGAGCGCCTGACCCTCCTCGAGGAGCGCCTGAACGCGGGCCAGCCTGCCGGGGAAGGCTTGGTGGACGCCGGAGGGCTGCTGGGCGACCGCTTCGCCAGTCCCGAGTACCGGGCGCATTTGGTGGACGTGCTGGCGGGGCGGGCGGCGGCCAGAGTCTAGGCCGCCGCCTGCTCCGAAACGAGAAAGCCCCAGCGTCGGGCCGGGGCGTTCTCGTCTGCGGGCGATTTACTCGCCGTCGTGCATGCCCGGCGTGTGGGCGTGGCCGTGCTCCAGCTCCTCGGCGGTGGCGTCGCGGACGGCCTTGACGGTCACGTCGAAGTTCAGGACCATTCCGGCCAGCGGGGGGTTGAAATCCACCCGCACGGTGTCGCCCTCGACAGCCAGGACCGTGAAGGGCAGGACGCTGCCGTCTTCGGCCTGGGCATAGTAGGTGGCGCCCACTTCGATCTCGTCGTCGAAGTCCGAGCGGTCGAGGTCTTCGACGTTGTCCTCGTCGCGCTCGCCGTAGCCGTCCTCCGGCTGAACGGTCACGTGCAGGCTGTCTCCGGCCTTTTTGCCTTCCAGCGCTTTTTCCAGCCCCGGAATGATGTTGCTGTGGCCGTGCAGGTAGGTCAGGGCGTCGTCCGGCTCGCTGCGGTCCACGACCTCGCCTTCCACCTTGAGCACGTAATCGAGTTCGACAACCTTGTTCTGGGTGATGTTCATGGGCGTCTCCATTCGGTGAGGGCTGAGAAAAAAGCTCACCGCGCTTCCGAAGTGTACCCTCTGGCCGCAGAGTGCCCCCCCAGAGGGGCGGTGCGCAGCCGCCCGCTATGCTGCGCGGCATGAGCGCCTCCCGCCCCGCCTTTCCCATGCATGTCAGCGTCGAGGAGGCGCGGGCGATGCTCGCCGCGTTGCTCCCTGGCCCCGGCGTGGAGGCCGTGCCGCTCGCCCGGGCCAGGGGCCGCACCCTCGCCGCCGACCTCGCCGCGCGGGTCAGCCACCCCAGCGCCACCGAGAGCGCGCTGGACGGCGTGGCCGCGCGGGAGGCCGACACCCTGGGGGCCAGTCGGGACGCGCCCGTGCGCCTGCGGGTGGTCGGGGAGAGCCGCGCCGGGGTACCGTTCGCGGGCACGGTGGGGCCGGGCGAGTGCGCCCGCATCTACACCGGAGCGCCGCTGCCGCCGGGCGCCGACGCGATCTGCCCGGTGGAGAAACTCAACGACGACGGCCCCGAGCACGTCCTCCTGCGCCGCCCGGCCAGCCCCGCCGACGTGCGGCCGGAGGGGGGCGACTTCCGGGCCGGGGACGTGGTGCTGCGCGCCGGGCTGCCGCTCACGCCGCCCCGGGTGGCGCTGGCCGCCGCGCTGGGGCACCCGGAAGTGCCCGTGCGCCGCCGCCTGCGTGTGGCGCTGCTCTCGACCGGCGACGAGGTGCGCGAGCCGGGCGAGGCCCTGTTGCCGGGGCAGGTCTACGACAGCAACCGCCACGGCCTCACGGCGATGCTGGAGGACTGTGGGTGCGAGGTGCTGCCCCTCGGCCACGCTCCCGACAGCCCGGCGGCGCTGGAAACCATCATCAGCGGGGCGGGCGGCGCCGACCTGCTGCTCACCAGCGGCGGCGTCAGCATGGGCCGGTACGACTTCCTGCGCGACCTCTTGATGGAGCGCGGCGAGGTCGCTTTCTGGAAGGTGCGGATGCGCCCCGGCGGCCCGGCGCTGCTGGGAAGGTGGCAGGGCCTGCCGGTGTTCGGCCTGCCGGGCAATCCGGTGAGCAGCCTGGTCGTCTTCCACGTCGTTGTCCGCCCAGCCCTCAGCGGTCAGCCGGTGCAGACGCTGCGGCTGCCGGCGGCCACCCCGTTTCGCGGGTTGCCCGACAAGACGGCCTTCTGGCGGGGCGTCATCCGGGACGGGAGGGTCGAGGACTACGGCCCGCAGGGCAGCGGCCTGCTGCGGTCGCTCAGCGAGGCGAACGCGTTGGTGGTCGTGCCGGAGGGGCCAGGGGTGGAAGCCGGGGAGACGGTGGACGTGGTGCTGCTGTAAGGGCCGGGCCTCCCGGGTGGCCGTGCCCCCGCCTCACTCCCATGCAAGCGGCGCGGACAGGGGACAGGCCAGAAGGGGGGGAGCGAGCGTGCTCCCACCCCCCGGGCTGACGGCTGACCGCCTCCTACAGCAGCGCCCGGTGGTCGGCCAACATGCAGCGGTCCTGCACCACGTCGATGCCGCGTTCGGTCAGCGCGCGGGCGGTCGCTTCGTCGCGGATGCCCTGCTGCATCCACACCACGCGCGGGAGGGGCTGCATGCTCAGGATGTCGGCCAGGTGCAGCCCGACCTTGTCGCTGCGGCGGAAGATCTCGACCACGTCCACCGGCGTGCCGATCTCGGCCAGGGTGGACACGGCCCGCTGCCCGAAAAAGCTCTCGCCGCGCGCCGCGAGCGCCGGATTCACGGGGATGATGCTGTAGCCCTGGCGGTAGAGGTACTCGGGCACGTAGTGGGCGGGTTTCATCGGGTCGTGGTGAAAGCCGATCACGGCGACGACCCGGTTGTCGGTCAGGACCCGCATCACGTCGGCGGTCCGCTGAAGCTGCGTCATGCCTGGCCTCCCAGCCCGGCGTAGGCGGCGCGGGCCGCCGCGAGGGTCTGCTCGAGTTCGGCGTCCCCGTGCGCGGCCCCCACGAAGATGCTCTCGAACTGGCTGGGCGCCCAGTAGATGCCGCGCGCCAGCATCTGCTGAAACCAGGCGGCAAAAGCGGCGGTGTCGCTGCGCGCCGCGTCCGCGTAGCTGCGGATGGCGCCGTCGGGGGCCTCCTGATGAAAGGCCGTGAGCATCGAGCCGATCCGGTTGACGCTCAGGGGCACGCCCGCCTCGCGCGCTGCCGCCCGCAAGCCGTCCGCGAGCTGCGCCGTGTAGGTGTCGAGCCGCCCGTAGAGGCCGGGGTCGCCCTCCAGCACCTCCAGGGTGGCGAGGCCCGCCGCCATCGCCAGCGGGTTGCCGCTCAACGTTCCGGCCTGGTAGACCGGTCCCTGCGGGGAGACGTGGTCCATCACGTCCGCGCGCCCGCCGTAGGCCCCCACCGGCAGACCGCCGCCGATGATCTTGCCCCAGCAGATCAGGTCGGGCCTGAGGCCCAGCAGGCCGGTCGCGCCGCGCAGCGAGAGCCGGAAGCCGGTCATCACCTCGTCCGCGATCAAGAGCGCCCCGTGCTCACGCACCCGGTGCAGGGCCGCCAGGAACTCGGGGGTCGGGATCAGCACGCCCGCGTTACCGACCACCGGCTCGAAGATCACGGCGGCGATGTCGACCCCGCGCTCCTGCATCAGCGCGTCCAGGGCCGCCGGGTCGTTGTACTCGCTCACCAGGGTCAGCCGGGCGTACTCCTCGGGTACGCCCGCGCTGCTGGGCGCGGCCTGGCCCAGCGCGCCCCCCGCGTTCGTCATCAGGCCGCTGCCCGCCTCGACCAGCAGGCCGTCGGCGTGGCCGTGGTAGTTGCCCCGGAACTTCAGGATGTACTTGCGTCCGGTCGCGCCCCGCGCCAGCCGCAGCGCGCTCATGGTCGCCTCGGTGCCGCTGTTCACGAAGCGCACCCGGTCCACGCCCGTGATCCGGGTGACCGCCTCGGCCAGCCGCACCTCGCGCTCGCCGGGCGCGCCGAAAGACGTGCCCCCCGCCAGCGCCGACGTGACCGCCTCGCGCACCGCCGGGTGGTCGTGGCCCAGGATCATCGGCCCCCAGGAACCGATGTAGTCCAGCAGCCGGGTGCCGTCGGCGTCGGTCAGGTACGCCCCGTGCGCTTCCCGGATAAAGCGCGGCGAGCCGCCCACGCTCCGGAAGGCGCGCACCGGGCTGTTCACGCCGCCGGGCGTCACGGCGCGGGCGCGGGCGAACAGCGCCTCCGACTGCGCGGTGGTCGGCGCCGGGGAGAGGGTGTCTGTCGTCATGCCCGTCACCTTACGGCAAGCTCACCGGGGTGGGGGAGAGGGAGGCGACAGTTCGGGGGGAAGGCGGCCGTCCGGTGACCAAAGGGCAGGGAGGCCGGAGCGCCCGCGCCTCCTCCTCCCTGTGCGTTGCATCGGCCCAACAAGGCCACTGGGGCCTACGGCCTGCGCTACAAGCCCAGCAGCCCGATGGCCGCCGTCTGGGTCAGCTCGGCACGGTAGGGCGCGATCAGGGCGCGTTCCTCGGGGGTGGCGGCCTGAACGGTGGTGTTCAGGTCGGGAAGGCGGCCCTGGCCGAGGGCCTCGGCGGCGCGCGAGAAGTCGATGTTGGGCACGCCCAGCGCGCGGTTGACGGCGCTGCGAACCTGGGCGTAGCGCTCGGGACTCAGGCCCTCCTCAGCCAGGGCCGCCGCCTGCGCCTCGCGCGCCCGGCCGATGCTGCTGCCCGCGTTGCGAATCACGTTGAAGACCGTGATCACATTGGGCGTCTGCCCCTGCTGAATCTCGGTCCAGATATTCTGAAGGCCCGTGAAGCTCTCGCCCAGGGCGCCTTGCACGTCGCGGCGCACCCGCACGAAGCGCTCCACGTCGGCGCGGGTCAGGGGCGCCGCTGCGTCGCCGCCCTGGGCGGGCGTGTCGCCGGGCGGCGGCGTCGCGGTCCCGCCGCCGGGCAGCTGGGGAACCACGACGCCACTGTCGGCGCCCCCCGGCTGCGTCTGGCTCTGGGTCTGCCCCGGGCCGCGCACCGACTCCAGAAAATTGCGGGCCGGCTGGATCACCACAAACCACGCCAGCGCGCCCAGCAGCGCCAGCACCAGAAGGCCGCCGCCTCCACACCCCAGACAGCCACAACCGGGACCACTTCGTCTCATGTCCTCAGAGTACGGGGAGAGGTGAAGCGGGGTTCCCGGCCTCCCGGCCCGCCCCCCCCTCCGCGCCCCGGCCCTCCCGGTTGACAGGCGGTGAGCGCCGGGCCTTAAATACAGACGTTTCCCGCTTGTACAAGCTGCACCTCGACCCAGCGACCGTGTCCCGACGGCGCGCGCTTCCGGCGGTGGTTTTCTGGCTGCCGCCGCCCCGCGCGCGCGCGTCCCACTCCCCCCGGAGGCCCTATGACTGCCGCAGCGACTCCTTTTCGTGCCCGTCTCCGTGCCCGTCCCGCCCGCGCCCTGGGCCTGATCGCCTGCGCGCTGGCCCTCGCCAGTTGCGGCCGGGGCGCCCCACCCGCCGCCGAGACGCGGCCTCAGGACGCGCGCGCCTTCAAGGCGGTCACGCCCACGCTGGCTCCCGTCCCCGGCGCCGCGCTGTACCAGGGGGTCTACGCCGGGCTACAGGGCGAGGCGGCCTACCAGATCGAGGTGCCGGACAACTGGAACGGCACGCTGGTGATGTACGCCCACGGGTACGCGGGCACCGGGGAG
This sequence comes from Deinococcus budaensis, assembly GCF_014201885.1. NCBI lineage: Bacteria > Thermotogati > Deinococcota > Deinococci > Deinococcales > Deinococcaceae > Deinococcus > Deinococcus budaensis. The sequence continues at coordinate 158,702 of NZ_JACHFN010000008.1, forward strand.
AACCTGACGGTGGCGCCGCCGCCCATCCGCGCCGCGCTGCTCGCGCAGGGGTACGCCTGGGGGGCCAGCAGCTACTCGGCCAACTACTACGACGTGCAGGCCGGGGTGGAAGACACCAACGCGCTGGCCCTGGCCTTCGAGCGGTTGACCGCGAATAAGCATGCCAAACCGACCAAGTACCTGATCATGGGCGTCTCGATGGGTGGGCACATCGCCGGGGCCGCCGTGGAAAAGGAGACGCAGGCGAACGCGCGCAGCAAGGTCACCTACGCCGCCGCCCTGCCGCTGTGCGGGGTGATGGACGAGGAATACGAGTTCCAGTGGCTGGGCGACTACACCACCGTCGCCGCGCAGCTGGCCGGGCTGGGTGCGCGAAGCTACCCGCAGGCCGACTACCAGGAGCTGCTGCCCGCCATCAAGGCGGCGCTGTTCACCGACACCACGACCAGCCAGACCGATCCCCTGTGGCAGGAGAACAGCGGCAACGGGGCCGTCCTGCGCGAGATCGCCCGCCAGCTGACCGGCGGCGACCGACCCGTCTTCGAGCTGGGCTTCCGCGTCGGCGGACTGCAAAGCGCCGTGTTCAGCACCGGCGGCTCCGACGGCACGGTCAACGGCATCCTGACGAAGAACTTCTACGGCAACGTGGGCCGGACCTACCGCTGGACGGCTGGGGCCACACCCACCGCTGCCGAGGTCGCCTTCAACGCCGCGATCCTGCGCGTGGCGGCCGATCCGCAGGCCAACCGTGCCCGCGCGGGCGGCCTGCGCTGGATTCCGCGCGTGAACGGCGAATTCAGCGTCCCGGTGCTGACCCTGCACACCCTGGGCGACTTCTATGTGCCGTTCAGGCACCAGCAGCTCTACCGCCAGGCCGCCCAGGCCAACGGCAACGACGCGCGGCTGGTGCAGCGGGCGATCCGCGCCCCCGGGCACTGCGATTTCACGCCTGCGGAGATCGTCGAGGGCTTCAACGACCTCGTCGCCTGGGAAAAGACCGGCGTCAAGCCTGCCGGGGACGACGTGCTGACGCCAGGCGCGGTGGCCGACCCCGCCTACGGCTGCCGCTTCACGCGCGGGGTGCGCCCCGGCGTGGCCGCCTGCCCGCCCGCGTCCTGAGGCTGGGAGGCCTTGTATCGGTGGCTACCAACTAAAGGAAATCTTCTCGGCATCCGGGGGCGAAACAGGCTAGCGTTGGGCCTGTTTGCCCCCTTTCACTTTCAGGAGACCCCCATGTTGAAATCCCGTTTGCTGCTGCTGTCCACCCTCGCCCTGACCGCCGGTTCGGTCGCGCACGCCGACCTTGCCGACGTTCGCAAGCGCGGCGAACTGCGCGTCGTGATGAGCGGCGAGTACCCGCCCTTCTCGCAGCCTGCCCCCGACGGCTCGCTGACCGGCTTCGACGCCGACGTGGCGCGCGAGATCGCCAAGCGTCTGGGCGTCCGGGCGCGGCTGATCAAGGCCGAGTTCCCCTCCATCATCGCCGGGCTTCAGGCCGGGCAGTTCGACCTCGCCGTCGCCTCGCAGAGCAAGACCCCCGAGCGCGAGCGCGCGGTGGACTTCCTGAGCCGCCCTTACTACTACGACGGCTTCCAGCTGTTCGTGCCCTCGAACTCGTCGGCGCGCAGCCTCGCCGGGCTGGGCGGCAAGCCGGTCGCGGTCGCGCAGGGCACCGTCTTCGAGAAGTTCCTGCGTGACGCCAAGTATCCCAACGTCGCCACCTACAGCGGCGAGCAGGAGATCTTTCTCGCCCTGGGCGCGGGCCGCGCCGCCGGGATGATCACCACCCGCACGGTGGGCAGCGTCGCCGCCAAGAACGGGCAGAAGCTCAAGGCCGCCGGCCCGGTGTTGCAGCAGGACAATCCCTACATCACGCTGGGCAAGAACCAGCCGCAGCTCAAGTCGGCGGTGGAAAAGGCGCTGGCCTCCATGCGCGCCGACGGTACCCTCAAGCGCCTGAGCGTCAAGTACCTCGGCGCCGACGTGACGGTGCCCACCAAGTAACCAGACTGAGCCGGGGAGGCCGGGCCGTGCGGACAAGCCGTGCGGCCCCTTCTGCTGGCCAGACCGCTGCTGCGGCCAGATAAGGAGGCCCCTCATGTTCTCGACGCTGTCCACCGTCTTTACTCCCGACGCCCTCGCGGCGCTGTGGCGCGGCGCGCAGCTCACCCTGTCGCTGACGGTCCTGGCCAGCGTGTTCGGGCTGGTGCTGGGCCTGATCGCCGGGCTAGGGCGGATGTCGCGGCTGGCGCCCGTGCGGTTGCTGGCAGGCGCCTACATCGAGACGTTCCGGGGAACGCCGCTGCTGGTGCAGCTGTTTTTCCTGTTTTTCGCGCTGCCGCAGATCACGGGGGTGTCGCTGCCCGCCTTCAATACGGCGGTGCTGGGCCTGAGCCTCTTTGCCGGGGCCTACGCCGCCGAGATCATCCGGGGCAGCCTGAACGCCGTGGACCGGGGCCAGAGCGAGGCCGCGCGGGCACTGGGATTGAAGCCCGCGCAGGTGCTGCGGCTGGTCCTGATTCCGCAGGCGGCCCGCACCGCCGTGCCCGCGCTGGGCAACCAGTTCATCGGGCTGCTGAAGGATTCCAGCCTCGCCAGCGTGATCACCGTGTCCGAGCTGCTGCTCACCACGCGCGGCCTGGTCTCGATCACCTACCAGCCGGTGCCGCTGTATCTGGCGGTCGCGCTGATCTATTTCCTGCTGTCGAACGTGGCCGCGCGGCTCTTCGCGCTGCTGGAGCGCCGCCTGAACCGGCCTTACCGGGCCAGCGCGGTCTGATCCCCGGCAGGCGGGGGTGGGGTGAGAAGGCCCGGCGACGCGGCTGGGCCTTTCTGCTGTGCGGTCCGCCAGCTCCGCGTCAACCCGAGGTGAACGGGTGCAGCACCGTCAGCAGCGCGGCGCCGCCTTCCAGCCTCGCCCGCACTGCGCCGCCCCGTGCCTCGTTGCTGACGGTCCAGCCGCTGCCCTGCGGCACGTCGGCCTGCTGAAGCGGCCAGCGGACCCCCGTGAGGCTCAGGCCGCGCAGGTCGCTGACCGCGAGCACGCTGAGGGTGGTGCCAGGCGGCAGGTCGAGCCGCACGGGCACTCCAGGGAGCAACGGGTGCCCGCTCTCGTCACCGCTGTGCAGGGTGACGCCCAGGCCCCCGCGCGCCAGCCGCAGCCCGCCCAGCGCCAGCGCCGCCGCGTGGTCGAAGCGGCCTCCGAAAGCGCCCAGGAAGACCAGCCGGGTCGCGCCCCGTTCGCGCGCCAGCCGCACGGCGAGTTCGGCGTCCGTCTCGTCCTTGGCGGCGGGGTGGACCTCGCGCGGGGCCTCCAGACTCAGCCCGTCCGAGGAATCGAAGTCGCCCACCCAGGCGTCTACGCGCACCCCCAGCGCCGCCGCGTGCCGGGCGCCGCCGTCGGCCGCCACCACGAGGTCGGGGCGGGGCAGGGCCGCGAGCGCGGGCGTGGGCACCAGCCGCCCGCCGACCAGAATCCAGGCGATCACGTCCCCACCCGGTCGTCGGGCAGGGTCAGGACCCGCGCCGGATCCAGCGTCAGCCGCAGCGTGCCCCCCTGAAGCTGCCCCGTTTCCCGCGCGCTGAGGTGCAGCGTCAGCGGCCCGAGGGGATGGGCGACCGCGACCTCCGTCCCGGTGTCGGTCGTCTGGCGGGCGGTGACGGGATGGGGGTCGCCCTCGCCCAGCCGCACGGCGTCCTCGGGAATCAGGTGGGCGGTGCCGCCGGGGCCGGGGAGCACATTGGCGTGACCCAGAAAGGCCGCCACCCACGCCGTCGCGGGCCGCGCGAAGACTTCTGCCGCCGCCCCCACCTGCACCAGCCGCCCCGCCCGCATCACCGCCACCCGCGAGGCGAGCGCCAGGGCCTCGCGCTGGTCGTGGGTGACGAGCAAGACGCCCGCCCCCACCCGCGCGAACAGCCCCCGCAGGTCCGCCCGCAAGCGCGCCCGCAACTGCTCGTCGAGGTTGCTGAGCGGCTCGTCGAGCAGCAGCAGCGGCGAGCCAGTCGCCACCGCCCGCGCCAGGGCCACCCGCTGCGCCTGCCCGCCCGAGAGTTCCGCCGGGCGCCGCGCCCCCAGGGCCTCCAAGCCGACCAGCGCCAGAGCCTCGCGCGCCCGCCGCTCTGCCTCCGCCCGGCCCGCGCCGCGCATCCGGGGACCGTAGGCGACGTTGCCGAGCACGTTCAGGTGCGGAAACAGCGCGTAATCCTGAAAGACCAGGCCGACCTGCCGCTCTTCCGGCGCGAGGGCGGTCACGTCCCGCCCGGCGACCTCCACCCGGCCCGCGCCTACGCGCTCCAGGCCCGCCACGCCGCGCAGCACGGTGCTTTTGCCGCAGCCGCTGGGGCCGAGCAGGGCGACCGTCTCGCCCGGGGCGACCGTCAGGGTCACGTCCTCGGCGGCGACGGTGGGGCCGAAGCGCTTGGAGAAGTGATGCAGGGCGAGGGCGGGGGGAATCAAGCCTCTTTCTCTTCTTTGATCCAAGGGAGGGGCTTTCGTCCGATGCTCTCGTATTTCCAGAGTGCGTTATCCAGTCGGGAAGGAGTAATTTTCATTTCTTCTGCAACCGTAATAATGGCTTTGCGTATAGCAAGTATGTCTTGCGGATTACCATAGCGAAATTTCCAATCCCCTATGTGGCCCATAAGGCGATTTAGGAGAGTATCAACCTTAATGTAATCCTCTCGGCCGAATAGCAAGATTAGATAGCTCGCCAAGACTGACCCCATACCTCTCACGCTTTCCACCAGCCTAAACCCGACAAGTTCTTCAACCTCATACGTAGACAGGCGGTGAAAATCTGCCACATATTCAATATCGTTTTGGATTAAAAATTTCGCGACGTCGTAGGCTACTTCGGCTTTGCGGCGTCCGGACAAAACGCCTAGATTGATCAGAACCTCTGCGGCATACCTCTCGAACTTACCCTCACCAAAGCTATCGACGTCCGCAACAAAGTCGCTGAACGTCCGAATATCTTTTTCCCATCCGTACGCGGCGAACCGTTCAACCATCGGTTTAACTGTGAACTCCCAATTTGCTCTTGGACTAAATACGCAGTCCAGAACGCAATAATTACCGTTGGCATACGTGGCAAAGTTTGGGTCAGGCTGGATATTTTCCTGCTGTACGAAAGCTCGTAGCTTGTCCGTCAGAGGATCAGTCATGCCCAATTCTCTCACGTCACTTCCCCCTCCCCGCCGTCCAGCAGCGTGAAGGCCAGCGCCGCGAGCAGCAGCAGCACCGTCGCCAGCGCGCAGGCCTCGCCCAGGTTGCGCTCGCCGGGGCGACCCAGGCGCTCGTACAGGCCCACGCTGAGGGTCGCCCACTCGGGCCGGGTCAGGACCAGCGTGGCCCCGAACTCGCCCAGTACGGTGGCGAGGGCCAGCGCGGCGCCGCCCCGCAGCGCCGGAAGGGTGAGCGGCCAGGTCACGGTGCGGTGCGCGGCCCATCCACTTGCGCCCAGGCTCCGCGCGGCCTCGGTCAGCCGGGACGGCAGCGCCCGCAGCGCGGGCAGCAGGCTGCGGGTCACCAGCGGAAACCCCAGCAGCGTGTACGCCGCGATCAGGAGCGGCAGCGTGGCGCTCAGCACCGGGTAGGCCAGCAGGTAGCCCACGGCCAGGCTGACCGGCGAGACCATCAGCGGCAGCAGCGAGAGCAGGTCGAGCGTCCGCGAGCGCGCCAGCCAGGCGCCGACCGCGTGCAACCCGCCCAGCAGCACGGCGCCGATCAGCCCCAGTACCCCGAAGCGCAGGGTGTTGCCCAGCAGCAGCGGGGTGTCCGGGTCGGTCAGGATGCCGCTCCAGTAGCCCAGCGTCGGCCCGCCCGACCCCAGCAGCCCGCGCGCCACCACGGCGCAGAGAGGGCCAAAGCAGATCAGCCCCACGGCGGCCAGCAGCGCCCCCAGCAGCAGGGCCGTTCCCCCCCGCGCCGCCGGAAGCCCCCGCGTGGGCACGCCCACCCCGCCGCGCGGCAGCCGCACGTAGGACCAGGTGGCCGCCAGCGTCAGAAGGAGCTGCCCGGCGATCAGGGCGCTGGCCTCGCTCAGCCGCAGCTGGTAGGCGGTCAGGGTGTAGATCTCGACCTCCAGCGTGGCGTAGCGCTCGCCGCCCAGCGCCAGCGGCAGCCCGAAACTCAGCGCCGAATACAGGAAGACCAGGATGAACCCGGCGGCGAGGCCCGGCAGCGCCAGCGGCAGCGCGACCGTCCAGGCCGCCCGCCATCCTGAGGCCCCCAGCGTCCGCGCCGCCCCCGTGAGCTGCGGCGGCACCCGTGAGAAGCCGCCGTACCCCAGCCGAACCATCACCGGCAGGTTGAAAAAGAGATTTCCCAGGATCAGCAGCGCGGGCGTCTCCTCCAGGTCGAGGCCCAGCGGGCGGCTGACCCACCCCTGCGGTCCCAGCAGTGCCGAGAGGCCCAGCACGGCCACCAGCGTCGGCGTCACGAAGGGGAGCAGCAGCAGGCGCAGCAGCAGGCCCTTGCCGGGAACGGCGTAACGCGACAGCAGGTAGGCGAGGGGGCCTCCCAGCGCCAGGGCGATCAGGGCGGAGGCGCCCGCCTGGGTCAGGGTCCAGGTCAGGCGGCCCAGGAAGTAGGGGTCCTGCCAGACGGCCAGGTTGACGCCGCCCTCGGCCAAGGTACGGGCGAGGGGGAGGGCGAGCAGGAGGAGCAGGAAAAGGAGGGGGGGGAGGGCGAGGAGCCAGCCTCTGATCGGAGGGGTCATGGGATGTGCGGAGGGGCCAGGCATCTTGATTCGGTTGGCCCCCACCCCCAGCCCCTCCCCCCAAAGGGGGCAGGGGAGCGAAGCGCTGCGCTCGGCAAGGACAAATGGGCGGCGCTGGTGGGCGTGGCTTTCGGCCGGAATGTTTGATCTCGGTGCATTCCCGTCGCGGCCACCGTCTCGCTGTGCGAGCCGACGTGGGGAAGGCGGTGCGGACTCGATTCGCCCACACCTGTGCGGCGTTCGCTGTGCCCGTTTTTGAGGAGGCTCAAGCTTGAGCGCCGTTGCTCCCTCTCCCCTCGTGGGACTGGTACAGCTCCGAAGGAGAGAGGGCTGGGGTGAGGGGGCGTGTGACCAGCGTCAGCTTCCCTCACCGCGCCCGCAGCACCTGCGTCACCCAGGCGTCGATCAGCCGCTGTGGGTTGGCCGTCACGCTGGCCTTGACTGGAGCCACCTCGGGCTTCTCGGCAAAGCGGAAGACGGGGTCGAGGGGGGTGCCGCTTACGGCGGGGTAAACCCACATGCGGGTGGGAATGTCGGCCTGCACCCTGGCCGAGAGCATGAAGTCCACGAACCGGCGGGCGAGCGCGGGCTGCTTGGTGCCCTTCAAGATGCCCACGCCTTCGAGTTGCAAGAAGGTGCTGCCCGGCAGGAAGAGGTTGGCGGTCGGCGCCTGGGCGGGGAGTTTTTTGGGGTCGTAGGCGTCCGCGTAGTAGACCTCGGCGGCGGGGCTGCTCGCGTAGCTCAGGACGATGGGGTATTTCCCACCGTTGCGCGTGAACTCCTTGTTGTAGGCGTCCGACCAGCCGCGCGTGACTTTCAGGCCATTCGCACGGGCTTCCCGCCACCACGCCCAGGCGCCCGCCTCGCCGTAGTGGTTCACGGTGGCGAGCAGGAAAGCCAGCCCGGGGCTGCTCGTCGCGGGGGAGGGGACCACCGTCAGCCGGGCGTACTGGGGCTTTTTCAGGTCGTCGAGGGTCCTGGGCAGCGGCAGGCCCGTCTTGGCCCAGGCCGCGCGGTCGTAGTTCAGCGCCACGAGGCCGGAGTCCACCGTGTTCAGCAGACCCGCGCCGTCCAGGCGGGAGGCGGCGGGCACCCGCGCCAGCGCGGGCGAGCGGTAGGCCTCCAGAATCCCGGCGGCCCTCGCGCGGGGCAGCGCCGCGTTGTCCAGCCCGTACACCACGTCGGCCACGGGCGCGCGGCGGGTCAGGATCAGGCGGTTGAGCAGTTCGCCCGCGTCCCCGCCCCTTACGAAGCGTACGCGGGCGCCGTTTTCCCGCTCGAACTGCGCGACCAACTTCTTATCCACGTCGAAGGAATCGTGGGTGACCACCGTCAGGGTGGTCTGGGCCTGGGCGGCTCCCGCGAGCAGCAGGCCGAGCATCAGTGTCTTGCGCATAAAAAATCCCCCCCGCGTCACGAGGGGAAGCCGAGGAAGGCACGCGCTGGGCGGCCCTTCCGTCACGCTCCCTCCGCCGGAATGACCCGGTTCAGGTTCCTGGGGTGTGATCTCAGCCCTCTCCATGTGAGGAGGGCACCCCCGGTGACGCAGGGAGCAGCATAGCGCACGGGCTAAAGTGGCGCGGTGATAACGCTTGTCGTGTGGCTGGTCGTGCGGAGCGCCTCCGGCCGGGTGCTGCTGGGGCGGCGTTCGGGCACCACGGTGGCGGACGGCCTCTGGAACCTGCCCGGCGGCGCGGTGGAATCCGGCGAGGCCCTGCTGGATGCCGTGACCCGTGAAGCGCGGGAGGAAGTCGGGCTGCGGGTGGACCCGGCGGCGCTGCGTTCGCTGGGCGTCTCGCGCTACGACGTGCCGGGCCTGGGCGGTCCCCTGCGGGGGGTGGATTTCCTCTTTCTGGCCGAGGCCTGGGAGGGCGAGCCGACGCCGCTCGACAAGACCTCCGAGGTGGGCTGGTTCGATCCCGAGGCCCTGCCGCAGGGCTGCCTGCCGTGGCTGCCCGGCGTGCTGGCCGCCCACCTCACAGGCGGCGCCCGCCTCTCTGAGCAGCTTCACGGCTTGGACGGGGTCCGGGTGTACCCGGCGGGATAGCGCCACCGTTGAGGGTTGCCTGCCCCCGTCCCCGTGGCGCTGCCCGGAAGGTTGGGAGGTCCGCCTCTACCCCGCCCAGGCGCCTGCCTCGCGCGCGGCCGCCACGCGCCCCGGCTGCGTCTTGGCCTCCGCGACGATGGCGAACCGCGCCACCCGGCCCACCGCATCGAAGCCCAGGACCACGGCCCAGACGGTCCCCGGGTCGCGCCCGAACGTCGCGCTGCGGACGTAGTAGGTCACGCCGCCCTGGGTAAACGTGCGCTCGCGCAGCACCCGCCGCTCGGCGCCGTAGGTCCGCAGGCCCGCTTCCCGGTAGGCCCGGAAGGCGGCGAGGGGTCCCCACTCGGCCTGCATCTGCGGCGTGAAGCTCTGCCACAGCCGCTCGACCCGCAGCGCGTAGAAGTCGGCCACCAGCGCCCGCCCACGGGTCAGGGCCGCGCGCTCGGCGGCGGTGGCGGCCGGGAGCGCGGGCAGGGCCGTCTGCCCCGCTCCCGCCGGGGCGGCCAGCGCGAGGCCGCAGGACAGGCAGCACGCGGTCAAGAGTTGCCAGAAAGGGGTCATGCTCCAGCGTAGGCAACCGGGTCCGGGGCGGGGTGTCAGGCGGACGACGATTGGGAAAACTGCTCGGCCTCGATCAGCATCTGCTCGATCACCACGGCCACGCCGTCCTCCTCGTTCGTCAGGGTCACCTCGTCTGCCGCCGCCAGCGCCTCCGGCTCCGCGTTGCCCATCGCCACGCCGCGCCCGGCCCAGGCAAGCAGCTCGGCGTCGTTGGGGGCGTCTCCGAAAGCCAGGACCTCCTCGCGCCTAATGCCCAGACGAGTGCAGAGCCGCTCCAGCCCCCACGCCTTGCTGACCCCCTCGGCCAGCACTTCCAGAAAAGGCGACCCGGAGTGCGTGACCGCGAAGCCGCCAAGCTTCAGCGCCCGCAGTTCGCCCAACAGCTCGCGTGGCGTCACGGCCGCGTGCCGCACGATGAATTTGAGGCTGGGGGCGGCCAGCACGGCGTCGAGATCGTGTCCTCCCAGCTCGCCCGGTTCGCGCTTGTGGTCCTCATAACGGGCCAGGGCTGCGTAGCCCTCCTGCGCGACGTAGACCTCGCCGCCCTCCCTGACGCTCAAGAACAGCACGCCGGGGACCCGCTGGGTCAGCCCCCACGCCAAGGCACGCTGCGCCGCCGCGCTGACGTGCGCCTCGAACAGCACCTCGCCCGTGCCCAGGTGGACGCCATAGGCGCCGTTGGCGCACAGGGCGTACCCGTCAAATCCCGCCGCCTCCGCGATACGCCTCACCCCGCGCGGTTGCCGGGCCGTGACCGGAACGACGTGAATTCCGGCCGTCCTGGCCGCGTCCAGCGCCGCCCGCGTGCGCGCGCTCACGGTCCGGTCGGGGCGCAGCAGCGTGCCGTCGAGGTCGGTGGCGATCAGGCGGATCACGGCTGTAGGGTAAGAGAAAAGGTCGTGCCTGGGAGGCGACATCACGACCGTCTGTCACCGCGAAAGACACCCTGCCCGGTCCCACTGACTGCCCCTCGCGCTGAAAACAGAGGTGGACGGGGAACGCCTGCGCTTCCGCACGGCCCGCTGGGGGCGCTGGCGAGAACGGCCCCTCTCTGCCATCTGGGCTGCCGAAGCAGTCCGCTTGAGCGTCTGGGGCCAGCCCGTGGGGTACGAGCTGTCTTTCGGGGCAGAAGAAACCTATGACGTTCTCAGCGGGAAGGGCGTCTGCGTGCGGGCCGCATGCTGACCCTGGGCACAGGCGACCCCGCCGGGCTGCGGCGGGCGTTTCAGCCCCCGCTGAAGGTTGAGCGCTGAAGGCTCAGCGCGCCTCCAGCACCACCACCGCCGAGGCGTGTTCCTTCGTGTGCGTCAGCGTCAGGTGGACCACCCAGCCGCGCGCTTCCAGCTCCGCCGCGATCTCAGGGCAAAAGCCCAGCACCGGGGGCGCGAAGGGAAAGGGGCCGTCCGGCGTGCGCTCGCGCTCGACCCACACGTCGCGCCACCCGTGCGGACGCGGCCAGACTTTCTGAAAGGCCTCCTTGGCGGCGAAGCGGGCGGCGAAACTGGGCGCGGGGTCCGCCAGCCGGGCGCAGTAGGCGAGTTCGGCGGGGGCGAACAGTTTGAGCGCCCGGTCGCCCTCGCGGGCGAGCATTCCGCGCACGCGCTCGATCTCGATCAGGTCATGGCCGACGGCGACGATCACCCCGCCATGCTGCCACGCGGCCGGGTACCGGGCTGGGCCGCCGTATCCTGACCGCCGATGCCCGCGCCTCCTGACCCACTGTTTCCCGATCCCTGGCTGCCCACCGTGGCGGGCGTGCTGCGCGCGGGCGAGGCGCGCTGGCGGGCCGCCGGGGTCACGCGCGTGCGGGTCTTCGGCTCGGTGGCGCGCGGCGAGGCCGACGGGTCTGCCGACATCGACCTGCTGGTGGACCTGACCGCCGAGGCGGGCCTGCTGGACCTGATGCGCGTCAAGGAAATCTTCGAGGACCTGCTGCGCCGCCGGGTGGACGTGCTCACCGAGGGCGCGCTCAGGGCACCCCTGCGCGGCGAGATTCTGGCCGACGCGGTGGACGTGTTCGCCCTGCCCGACCCGCTCCGGCGCTCGCACCGCTCCAAACGCTGGCGCTGGCGGGTGTTCGACCTGCTTGGCGCCCTCGACCGGGTGGCGGCCTACACGGCGGGGCACACCCTGACCACCTTCCTGGCCGACGAACGCACCCGCGACGCCGTGCTGCGTAACCTCTCGCGGCTGGGCGAGACGACCAAGTTCATTCCCCAGAGCGTGCAAGACCGCACGCCCGAGGTGCCCTGGGCGCTGCTGCGCGACATTCGCAACCTCGTCGCGCACGACTACTTCGGCATCGATCCCCGGCTGGTGTGGCACACGGCCCGGGTGGACCTGCCCGCGCAGCGGCCCAGCCTTCAGGCGCTGGCCGACGGCAGGGAGGAGCCGTAGGCCGGTCGGGCCGCTGGCCTCCTCCCCCGGGGGAGCCTGCCCTGTCCCGTCCCGCCTGTCTGGCCGGGGTAGGCTGGGGAACACTGAACCTAACGCCCGTTAGGTAGACTGTGGGCAGACGGTGTTCCGCCCCACAACCCAGCTCCGGAGGACTTTCATGACCCAGCCCCTGACGCCCGCCGAAACCCCCCAGCAGCACGCCGCCTTCGAGGCCCGCATCCTGCGCGGCGAGAAGATCGAACCCGGCGACTGGATGCCCGCCGAGTACCGCCGCCAGCTGATCCGCATGATCAGCCAGCACGCGCACTCGGAGGTCGTGGGGATGCTCCCCGAAGGCGAGTGGATCACCCGGGCGCCCACCCTCAGGCGCAAGACCATCCTGATCGCCAAGGTGCAGGACGAGGCCGGGCACGGCCAGTACCTCTACCACGCCGCCGAGACGCTGGGCATCAGCCGCGAGGAGATGCTCGGCGCGCTGCTCTCGGGCAAGGCCAAGTACTCCTCGATCTTCAACTACCCCACCATGAACTGGGCCGACGTGGGCATGATCGGCTGGCTGGTGGACGGCGCGGCGATCAAGAACCAGACCATGCTGGCAGGCTGCTCCTACGGCCCCTACTCCCGGGCGATGGTCCGCATCTGCTCGGAGGAGACCTTCCACCACAAGCAGGGCAAGGAGATGATCGTCGCCTACGCCCAGGGCACCCCCGAGCAGCGCGCGATGGCCCAGGACGCCCTGGACCGCTGGTGGTGGCCCGCCCTGATGATGCTGGGGCCGCACGACGCCGACAGCCCCAACTCGGGCGCACTGACGAAGTGGGGCATCAAGCTCAAGACCAATGACGAGGTTCGCCAGGAGTTCATCAACGAGCACGCGCCCGAACTGCTCGAAGCCGGGCTGACCATCCCCGACCCCGACCTGCACCAGGACGAGTCGGGCAACTGGAAACACGGCCCGATCAACTGGGACGAGTTCTGGGCGGTCGTGAACGGTCAGCGGGGCCTCAACAAGGAGCGTCTGGGCGCCCGTCAGGCGGCCCACGAGGACGGCGCCTGGGTGCGCGAGGCCCTGGACGCCTACACGGCGCGCCAGCTGGGCCAGGCGGCAGACTGAATCTTTTACCCCGCCCCCTTGACCCGCAGAGCCGCTTGCAGACTTGCCAAGCTCCGCAGGAGAGGGGGGAGGCCGGGACTGGTACAGCTCCACAGGAGAGGGGGTGAACAGCCCTGGCATCCAGAGAACGCCGCCTGCTCAGCCCCTCACATGTATCCCAGGAGCATCCATGACCCAGACCCCCTCCCCCCACCCCGGTACCCAGTGGCCCCGCTGGGAAGTCTTCAAGCAGGACGCGCCGGGCAGGCCCTGGCAGGCGGTGGGCAGCGTCCACGCGGGTGACCCCGACCACGCCCTGCTGACGGCCCGCAACGTCTTTGTGCGCCGCCCGGCGGCCGTGAGCCTGTGGGCCGTGCGCGAGGGCGACATCCTGACCGCCACGCCGGAAGAGGTGCAGACCCGCCCCGAGGTGCTGGACACCCCCGGCGAGGGCGGCACCTACCACGTCGGCCTCAAGCGCACGCACAAGCGCTCGATGACCTTTGTCGATCTGGTGGGCACCGTCGAGGCGCGCGGCCCCGGCGACGCGGTCCGGCAGGCGCGCGAGGAGCACCCCGACGCCCTGACCTGGCTGGTCTTTCCCGAGAGGGCGGTCGTCCGCACGGGCGACGACCCCGGCACGGTGGACAGCTGGTTCGCGCCCGCGAGGGACAAGACCTACAAGCAGCAGCAGGCCTACGGCGTGATCGGCCGCCACGTCGGGGAACTCAAGCGCGAGGGCCGGATGCCGGGCCGCGTGAACGAGGAACCCCACATCGGCGCCCAGAAGGTCCATGACCACCCGCACGACCCCGCCCTCCAGCCCGCCCCGAGGAAGGTGCAGCCATGACCGCCCCCGCTGCCCTCCTCACGCCCGCCCAGACGCAGGCCCTGATTCGCAAGCTGACTGCGCTGGCCGACGACGAGATCATCCTGGCCCACCGGGACGGCGAGTGGACCGGGCACGCGCCGATTCTGGAAGAGGACATCGCCCTGGCCAACATCGCGCAAGACGAGCTGGGGCACGCCGGGATGTACCTGGAACTGCGCCGGACGCTTGACGGCAGCGACCCCGACCGCCTGGCGTTTTTCCGGGGCGCGGACGGGTACACGAACGTCCGGCTGGTCGAGCTGCCCAAAGGGGACTGGGCCTTGACCATGCTGCGCCAGTTTCTCTTCGACGCCTACGAGGCGCTGTGGCTGAGCGCGGCGCAAAAAAGCAGCTACGCCCCCCTGGCCGAGGTCGCCGCCAAGGCCGTCCGCGAGGAGAAGTTCCATCTCCAGCACACGGCGCTGTGGGTCGAGCGCCTGGCACTGGGCACCGACGAGAGCCGCCGCCGCACGCAGAATGCGCTGGACGAGCTGTGGCCCCACGTCGCCCAACTGTTCGCCCCGCTGCCCGGCGAGGCCGATCTGGTGGCCGCCGGAATGCTGCCCGAGCTGGAAAAGGTCCGCGCGAGCTGGGAGAGCTTCGTGCTGCCCCACCTGACCGAGAAGTGCGGCCTGACCCTGCCGATGGCGCTGGCGGAGGCTTCCGAGGGGCGGGACGTGCATACCGAACACCTCGCGCCCCTGCTGGCCGAGATGCAGAGCGTGGCGCGGCAGCACGCGAACGCCGAGGTCTGGTGACCCCATGACCACCGCCCCCCTGTCCCCCCAGCACGTCACCCCCGAACAGGTCTGGACCGCTCTCGCCGCCGTCCCCGACCCCGAGATTCCGGTCGTCTCCGTCACCGACATGGGCATGGTCCGGGACGTGACGGTGGACGGCGGCGGGCGTGTCTCCGTGACCTTTACCCCCACCTTCTCCGGATGCCCCGCGCTGCACGTCATCCGCGACTCCATCGGCGAGGCCGTACGCGCGCTGGGTGTGCAGGACGTGGAGGTCCGCAGCACCCTCACGCCCCCCTGGACGACCGACTGGATTCAGGAAGGCGCCCGCGAGCGGCTGCGCCAGTACGGCATCGCGCCGCCCGCCCCCGCCGAAGCTTCCCCCCTCATCACCCTCGACCCCGAATCCACCCGCTGCCCCCGCTGCGGCTCGTTCAACGTGCGGATGACGGGCAGCTTCGGCCCGACGTTGTGTAAGCGGCTCTACGTGTGCGACAACTGCAAGGAGCCGTTTGAGGGGTTTAAGAGTGTGTGATCCCGCCGCAGCCGAAAGACAGATGGCAGAAGGCTCTCCGCTTTTTGCCATCTGCCTTTGCGCTCTAGCTTCACTCTTCAAGGAGTCTCCATGACCTCAACTCTTTCCCAAATCCTCCGCCCCGCCTCCTACGTGTACGGCACCTGGCACGCCAACCCCGACGGCCAGACGCTGGTGGACGCTGTGTATGGCCGCCCGGTCGCCGTGATCTCCTCCGAGGGGGTGGATTTCGCGCAGGCCCTGGCCTACGGGCGCGGGGTCGGTGGCCCGGCGATCCGGCGGTTGACCTTCCACGCGCGGGCGCGCGCCCTGAAGGCGCTGGGCACGTACCTGCTGGAGCGCAAGGAGGACTACTACGCCCTCAACCTGCTGACGGGCGCGACCCGCCGCGACGGCTGGGTGGATATCGAGGGCGGCATCGGGACCCTGCTCAGCTACGCCAGCATGGCCCGCCGCGAGCTGCCCGACGAACGCTTTCTGCCCGACGGCAAGGTGGAGCGGCTGGGCAAGGGCGGGACCTTCGTGGCCCGGCACCTCCTCGTGCCGCGCGAGGGCGTAGCGGTACAGATCAACGCCTACAACTTCCCGGTGTGGGGCATGCTGGAAAAGCTCGCCCCGGCCTTCATCGCAGGGATGCCGAGCCTGGTGAAGCCCGCCCCGCAAACCGCGTACCTCACCGAACGGGTGGTGCGCGACATCATCGCCTCGGGTCTGCTGCCGGAGGGGAGCTTGCAACTTGTGACGGGTGAGCCGGGCGACCTGCTCGACCATCTGGAGGAGCAGGACCTCGTGGCGTTTACGGGGTCGGCGGCGACCGCGCAGAAGCTCAAGGTGCATCCCACCATCGTCGCCCGCAATGTGGGGTTCAACACTGAGGCCGACAGCCTGAACGCCTCCGTGCTAGGCCTGACCGTGCGCCCCGGGGACCCCGAGTTCGCCCTCTTCGTGCGCGAGGTCGCCCGCGAGATGACGGGCAAGGCCGGGCAGAAATGCACCGCGATCCGCCGCGCCATCGTGCCGCGTGGCCGGGTCGAGGAGGTCGTGGCCGCGCTCCGCCAGGAACTGAGCAAGGTCACTCTGGGCGACCCCGCCCGCGACGACGTGCGGATGGGCGCCCTCGTCAGCACCGAGCAGCGCGAACGGGTGCAGAGAACTCTGGACGCGCTGAAGGCCGAAACCAGCGTCGTCATCGGCGGCGAGGCCCGCGACCTGCTGGGCGGCAGCCGCGAGCGGGGGGCCTTCCTCGACCCCACCCTGCTGCTGTGCGAGTCGCCCCTCACGGCGCGCGGCCCGCACGAGCTGGAGGCGTTCGGCCCGGTGGCGACCCTGCTGCCCTACGGCACGCTGGAGGAAGCCGCGCAGCTTGCCCGCATGGGGCGCGGTTCCCTGGCCGGGAGCATCGTGACCCACGACCGCGCCGAGGCGACCGAACTCGTCCTGGGCATGGCGAGCACCCACGGGCGTCTCCTCGTCCTGAACCGCGAGAATGCGGGAGAGAACACCGGGCACGGCTCCCCGCTGCCGCAGCTCAAGCACGGCGGGCCGGGCCGGGCGGGGGGCGGAGAGGAACTCGGCGGGCTGGCGGGCGTCCGGCACCACATGAACAAGGTGGCGGTGCAGGCCGACCCGACGACCCTCGCCGCGATCACCCGCGAATACGTGCCCGGCGCCGAGGTGCGCGAGGACGTGGTCCATCCCTTCCGCAAGTCCTTCGACGAGATCGGAGTGGGCGACAGTCTGCTCACCCACCGCCGCACGGTGACCGAAGCCGACATCGTGAACTTCGCGGGCCTGACGGGGGACCACTTCTACGCCCATGTGGACGAGATCGGCGCGAGGGAGGGCCTCTTCGGCAAGCGGGTGGCGCACGGTTACTTCCTGATCTCGGCGGCGGCCGGGCAGTTCGTGTCCCCCGCGCCGGGGCCGGTACTGGCGAACTACGGCCTGGAGAACCTGCGCTTTGTCGAGCCGGTCGGCATCGGGGACACCATCCGTACCCGATTGACCTGCAAACGCAAGATCCGCAAGGACCTGCGCCCGGGTGAGACGCGCCCGACCGGCGTGGTCGAGTGGCACGCCGAGATCACGAACCAGCGGGACGAACTCGTGGCGACCTACGACATCCTGACCCTGGTCGAGCGGGCGCGCGACGGCGCCGACGCCTGAGCGCGGCGGGCACAGCGGAGGGGGCGGGGAGGAGCGTGGACTCTTCCCGCCCCCTTTCTTAGCGAAGGCTCATGGTGGCCGTGCGGGAAGCTCAGCGGCGCTGAAGTACGTTGAGCGGGGCCATTTCGGGGCCAGGCAGACCAGACGGCGCTGGTCCCGGTACCCGGCCCTTTTTCTCCCAGACCCGTCTCCCAGGAGGTTCCATGAATCTTGCCGACTTGATGAACTCGTCTTTTGGAGCGGCCGACGCCGCGCGGCTCGGTCAGGCGGTGGGCCTGGAGGCCGCCGACGCCACGCGGGTGCTGCACGCCGCCCTGCCCAGCCAACTCGCCGCGCTGGCCGAGCACTCCCGCACGGCCCAGGGCCGCGACCAGATCGCGCAGGCCGTCCGGAACCTGCCCGCCTTCGCCAGCGCCGGGGACGCCCTGAGCGGCCCTGAGGGCGCCAGCACGCTGGAGAGTGCCGGCAAGCTGCTCGCGCCCGCGTTGCTGGGCGAGCGCGCCAGCGGCCTCGCCGCGCAGGTGGCGGGCGGGCTGGACACGGGCCGGGTCGAGCGGCTGCTGCACCTCGCCCTGCCGCTGCTGCTGAGCGTTCTGGGCCAGCGTGGCCTGCGGGACGGCGATGTGGCGGCCCTGCTTCCCGGCCCGGCAGGCAAGGGGGAGAGCGCCGCCCCGGCCCGGGTGGTGCTGAGCGCCTCCCCGGCGGCCGTCAGTGCGGCACCGGGAACCGGGACGGTCCCAGCCGCCCCCGACGACGCCGGTCCGGCGGGGCTGCTCGACTCCCTGCGCGGGCCGTTCGGCGGCGCGGTGGCCGAGCGCCTCGGCACCGCTGCCGGGTTCAGCGGCGGCGCGGCGGTGCGGGCCACCGGGGCCGCCCTGCCGGTGCTGCTGGCGGCCCTGGCCCGCAAGGGGGGCAGTGAGGCGGGCGCCGCCGACCTCCTCGCCCGCAGCCAGGGCGCCGGGGCCTGGATCAGCGCCGATGGCCGCCTGGACGCCAGCCGCCTGTCCGACCCCGCCGAGGTCGCCCGGCTCGAGGGGCAGGGCCGCCCGCTGCTGGGCACCCTCTTCGGCAATGTGGACGAGGTGACCGGGCGCCTGGGGTCCGCCATCGGCGGCTCGGGCACCAGCGCGGGCCGGCTGCTGGCGCTGCTCGCCCCGCTGGTGCTGGGCCTGCTCGGCCAACGCGCGGCGGCGACTGGGCTGAAGCCGGCGGGTCTCGCCGGGCTGCTGGCGGGCCTGCCGGGCGGCCTCGCCGCAATCCTGCCTGCCGGGATGCCGGGCCTGGGCGCCCTGCTCGACCGGGTGGGCCGCGAGCCGGTGGCGGTGGCGACCGCCGCGCCCCAGGTGAGAACGGTTCCGGCTCCGCGTCCAGCGGCGCCTCCGGCCGCCTCGCCGGTGCCTGCCGCCCCCCGTGAGGCGCCCGCCCGCCGCCGGGGTCTGGCCTGGTGGCTCCTTCCGCTGTTGCTGCTGCTGGGTCTGGGCGGCTGCTGGCTGCTGCAATCCCGCCCGGAAACGGCCCCGGCGGCGACCGGGGCGGCCGACGGGGCGACCCCGGCCCCGAACGCGAACGGCATCACTGTGACGACCCCGGCCTCGGGGGCCAGCCTGCCCGCCGCGCCCCTCACGCTGAGCGGGACGGCCCCGGCAGGCGAGACGTTGACGGTCTCGGAAGGCGGCGAGCCGCTCGCCACCGTCACCGTTCAGCAAGACGGGCGCTGGTCTGCCGAGCTGCCCGCCCCGGCACCCGGCCCGCACACCTACACCGTCAGCGCCAGTGGAGGCGCCAACCGCGACCTCACGCTGGACGTGGCCGGAGCCGGGGCGAGGACCCCGGACGGGAGCGGGGCCGCAGATGCAGCGGCTCCTGCCGACGAGGCGGGCGCGGGCGCCGTTGCCGGGGCCACCGGAGCCTTCGCCATCGCCGAGCCTGCGCCGAACGCGCAGCTGCCCGCCGGGGGCTTCACCCTGCGCGGGACAGGCACCCCCGGCCAGACGGTGCAGCTGCTGGAGGACGGCACCAGCCTGGGCAGCCTGACCATCAATGAGGACGGCACCTGGAGCCAGGACGTGCCCAGCCCCGAGGCTGGAGAGCACACCTACAGCGTACAGGCCGGGGACGGCACCGAACTGGGCCGCGTCACCGCCACGGTGGCTGCCGCCGCCGCCCGCACCGACAGTTGCCGGGACGACTACACCCTCAGCATCTCCGACGGGCAGACGGTCGGCCAGCCTTTCCGCTTCGGCGGCGTAGGCCAGGGCGAGGGCTACCGCGTGACCGTCAAGCGCGGCGACCGCGTGGTGGGCACCCGGTCCGTGCCCCTCGACAACACCTGCGGCTGGAGCTACCAAAGCCGCCCCGGCGCCGGCAAGCTGACCTACGAGGTCCGTCCGCTGGGCGACGCCGCCGCCGAGCCGCTCAGCGTGGTGACCCTGACCGTCACCAACTGAACCTCAGGCGCCGTTCGCGCCGTTCTGGGGCCGCCTCACTGGAAGGCGGCCCCAAGCTCTTGGTCAGCTAACGGCTCACCGTCCACATCCCCGCGAAGTCGGCAAACTGCGTGTTTGTGTCGGGGGTGGCGTAGGCGCTGATGCTGCCGTCCAGATACAGGGCGTCCGGGCAATCCAGCGTGTCCCGGAAAAAGACCGCGAAGCTATGGAAATTCACGGGCCCGGCGCTTACCACGAACCGCACCCGCCCGTCCCGGCACACCCCCACGCCGCTGCGAACCTTGAAGCTGGTGCCGCTGCGGTTGAAGGCCGGGTGCAGGCGCCCTCCCTGGACCAGCAGTGGCCCCGATTGTGTGGCGAACGTCGGCCGCAGGCCCCGCCGCCTATACGCCTGAGTCTCGGTGACTCCTGCCTGCTGCCCGCGAACCCAGAACACGCCGTTGGGCAGCAGCGCGAAGTTGCCGCCCGACCGCGCCCGGTTCAGGCCCACCAGGGTCCGCCCGTCTTCAACGTGCAGGCCCAGGGGCACCAGCCCCGGCGCGTAGATGCCGCTGTTGGTGGCGAACAGCACCCGGGTGCCCTCCTTGCGCAGCCGGGCGCTCAGTTGCGCGAACGTGCGGTAAGGCTGACCGGTCGTGGGATTGTTCCAGTGCAGGCGCAGCGTGTCCTTGCTCAGGTCCACGGTGGCGACGGTGTAGAGGTTCCCAGCCGCCGTCACCCGCCGCAGGTCCAGGCTTCCAGCCGTCGAGCAGGCTGTCAGCAGCGCCAGCAAGGCACTTCCCAGCAACCACCGAATCCAACGCAAACGCGACATATGCGGCCCATCATGCCTGCCCGAGATGAGCCGTGGGGCGCTGCGGGTGCTTGGCCTCCCCAGCGGTCTTTTTCCCGGCCCACCGCTGCCTCAGGGCTTGGCCAGGGCCGGGGGGTTGACAGCTCGGGTGGGGGCCTGTATCTTTTCTGAGCCTCAAGCGAGGCGAGCAGCATGACAAGCGAAGGACATGCGAGAAACGAGCGCATAGATCACGGCGGCTGTCCCCCTTCGGGGGTCAGCGCCGAGTGAACAAACTGCTGCTCCCCAGCGAGCAGCAGTGGAACGGTCAAGATAACAAGGGTCCACGGTGG